>JALYXG010000216.1 GCA_030947205.1 Chloroflexota bacterium | reverse complement strand
GGCACGGACGATCTGGGACGCGATATTTTCAGCCGCGTTCTCTATGGTGCGCGTATCTCCGTCCCGGCGGGCATGCTGACGATTTTCGCCACGGCGACGATTGGCATCATCCTCGGCGCGTTCGCGGGGTACGTCGGCGGGTGGCTCGATAATCTCATCATGCGCGCGGCGGATGTCGTGCTTGCCTTCCCCTCGATCATCCTCGCGATGGCGATCACGGCGGTGCGGGGCGGGCCGAGCGTCGCGAACGCGCTCGTCGCGATTATCCTCGTCCTGTGGCCGGAGTATGCCCGCGTGATGCGCGGTGCAGTGCTGTCGTTGAAGCAGAACGAGTACGTAACGGCGGCGGAGTCTATCGGTGCGACTCGCTGGCGAATCCTGATGCGCCATGTCTTGCCGGGCACGGACGCGCCGATCATTGTCAAGGTAACGCTCGACATCGGCGCGGCGATCATCCTGATGGCCGGGTTGTCGTTCATCGGCCTCGGCGCAGTACCGCCGAACCCGGAGTGGGGTGCGATGATTAACGCGTCCGTCGCGAAGTTTTACGACTGGTGGCTCGGTACCTTCCCCGCCCTCGCCATCATCAGCGTCGTCATGTCGCTCAACTTCGTCGGCGATGCATTGCGCGACGCCCTCGATCCCCGCCTCAGAGGGAGATAGGACCGAGGACTGAGGACTGAGACATCATATCCCCTCCCCTCTCTATCGCCGAACAAACCTCAGGTCGATGGAGAGGGGCCAGAGGTGAGGCAAAAAGAATGAGGACTGAGCATGCCTACTCAGTCCTCATTCCTCATCGCTCAGTCCTTCGTTCTAGTGGCAGGCTTCGGCCTGGCCCTTTTTGCCCGCGACGCGGAACGAGTGACCGCAGCCGCAGGTGGAGGCAGCGTTCGGGTTCTTGACGGTGAAGCCGCGACCCAACAGCGAATCCATGTAATCAACCTGTGAACCCGCGACCATTTCCATCGTCTCATCGTCCATCAGGACTTTGACGCCGTCCACCTCGCTGACATTGTCGCCGGGGCGTTCCTGGTTGTCGAAGAACATGCCGTACGAGAAGCCGGCGCAGCCGCCGCCCTGCACCATGATCCGCAGGTGGGCCTCTTTACCCGCCGTGCGCTGCTCGCCGATCAGCTCGACGAGTTTCTCGCGGGCTGTGTCGGTGAAGAAAACGGCATTCCCCTCATCGGTCTCGACCGGGGTCTGAATCTCTGTAACCATCGTCGTGGGTCTCCTTCCGCGCGAACGCATCGTGTACGATAAAGTATAGTCCCGGCAGCGTGTGGCGTCTACGACATTCGCCATCATGTAACACGCGCGGCTCGCGTTTGTTCCAATCGCGCACGACCGGCATTTAGGTTTCGAGCATCGCCATCGCGCCCATGCCATCGTTGGTGTGGCGGAGGGCGGTGGTGTAGAGGCGGTGGTATTGCCCCTGTCGCGCCATCAGTTCCGCGTGCGTACCCTGCTCCACGATGCGCCCGCCATCAATGACGACGATCATGTCCGCCTCCACGATCGTCGAAAGGCGGTGCGCGATCACGAGCGAGGTGCGGCCATGCAGCACGGTCCGCAGGGCTTCCTGGATGATCTGCTCTGTCTGTGTGTCCACGCTGCTCGTCGCCTCATCAAGGACGACGATGCGCGGATCGGCCAGCACGACGCGCGCGAAGGCGATCAGTTGCCGCTGCCCGACGCTCAGGCCGCTGCCGCGTTCGCCGACTTCCGCGTCGTATCCCTCCGGCAACCGGGCGATGAAGTCGTGGACGCCGACGGCGCGGGCTGCCGCCTCGACCTCCGTGTCGGTCGCGCCGAGCCTGCCGTAGCGGATATTTTCGGCAATCGTCGTGGAAAACAGAAACGTGTCCTGTAGCACGATGCCGAACTGGCTCCTGAGCGATTCGAGCGTCACGTCGCGCACGTCGTGGCCGTCAACGAGGACGCGACCGTCCCAAACATCGTAGAAGCGTGGCACGAGGTTGATCGTGCTCGACTTACCCGCACCCGTCGGCCCGACAAAGGCGACCGTCGCGCCGGGCGGGATGGTGAGATCAATGTCGCGCAGCACCGGCGTCGTGCCGTAGCCGAAGGTGACATGATCGAAACGAATTTCGCCCGCGATGGGCGGGAGTGTGGTCGCGTCCGGCGCATCGGTGATGTCCGGCGGCTCATCGAGCAGTTCGAAGACGCGCTCAGCGGCGACGGTCGCGGCCTGCAAGGTGTTATAGCGGTCCGAGAGCGTGCGGACGGGCTGGAAGAAGCGCGCCACGTAGCCGATAAAGGCGGTCAGCGCACCAATCGTCAGCGTGCCGTTAATGACGTCGTTACCGCCGACGATCAGGACGATCACCGTCGCCATGCCGCTAATCATCTCGACGCCGGGCGCGAGGACGGAGTTGAGGCGGATCGAGTGTGTCGTTTCGTTATAGACCGTGCGATTCAGCCGCTCGAAGCGGTTGAAATTCTCCTGCTCGCGCCGGAACGACTGGATGGCGCGCATACCGCTGATGTTTTCCGCCGAGAATCCCGTCAGGCGGCTCGTCGCGGCGCGGACGGCGCGATAGACGCGGATCGCGAACCGCCGCCAGATCATCACGATGCCGATCATGATTGGCAGAACGGTATAGGAGAGGAGCGCCAGCTCGACATTGATTGTCAGCATCGCGATGATGATGCCGACGAGCACCAGAAGGTCCGCGAACAGGCCGATGATACCGTCCGTCAGCAAGTCCTGGAGGACGGAGACGTCGTTCTGCACGCGCGAAATCAGCCGCCCGACGCCCATCCGGTCGAAGGTCTTGAAACCGAGAATCTGGATGTGCTGGAAGAGCGCGTAGCGCAGGTCGAAGATCACGCGGTTGCCGATCCGCGTCGTCGTGTATCCTTGCGTCCAGCGTGCCGCGAAGACAAAAAGGACGCAGGCGAGGAACACCCCAACGGCAACAAACAATGTGTGCGTGCTCGCTTTGGCGATCCCCTGGTCAATCGCGATGCCGAGCAGGCGGGGAAGCGCCAGTTCGCCGAGTGTTTGGAGCGTGATCGCGACGAGCGAGAGGGCGCATTGCGCGCGGTAAGGACGCAGGAAGGCGAGCAATCGCTTGGCGCTCTCGCGGTTGAGACCGCGCCCGATGTCGTTCTCGCGGTCGTCCAGCGAGAGGTACGGCTTCGCCCCCGCCTTCGGGGTCGTGTTCGGCTCCGTTGCACCATCGGCGGTTGCCGTTGCCGCTTTGCTCATGCTCCCTGCTCGCTCGTTACGGCAACGCCGCTGCTCTGCGTCTGCACCGCGTAGATCGCCCGGTATCTGCCACCGAGCGCGAGTAGTTCGGCGTGCGTACCGCGCTCGACGATTTCGCCATCGTCGAGGACGCAGATTTGATCGGCGGTGCGCACGCTGCTCAATCGCTGGGCGATGATAAAGGTCGTCCGCCCCTCCATCAGGATGTTGAGCGCCTGCTGAATCTCATACTCGGTCTCCATGTCCACGCTGCTCGTCGCGTCGTCCAGCACGAGGATGCGCGGGTTGAGGAGGAGTGCGCGGGCAATAGCGAGACGCTGCTTCTGACCACCGGAGAGGTTGACGCCCCGCTCGCCAAGCAGCGTGTCATAACCCTCTGGCAGGCGGGCGATGAAGTTGTGCGCTTGCGCCGCCTGTGCCGCCGCGATCACCTCCGCGCGAGTCGCGTCTGGCCGTCCATAGGCGATGTTTTCGTGGATTGAGTCAGAAAAGAGAAATGTCTCCTGCAGGACAAAGCCGACGTTGGCGCGCAGCGTTGGCAGGTCCCACTGCCGGACATCAATGCCGTCCACGCGCACGCTGCCGGAACCGACATCATAGAAGCGGGCGAGCAACTGGATGATGCTGCTTTTGCCGCTCCCCGTCGCCCCGACCAGCGCGACGACCGAACCGGGTGGCGCGTTAATCGAAATGCCGCGCAGCACGTCCCGGCTTTCCCGCGAATAGGCGAACCGGACTTCATCGAAGATAACGTGGCCGCGCACCTGAGCGGGGCGGTAGGCGTCCGGCGGCGTGACGATGCGCGGGCGGCGTTCCAGCACATCGTAGACGCGCTCGGTGCTGGCGAGGGCGAGGGCGACGTTGTTGACGATTGAACCAATCTGCCGGATCGGATCGGTGAGTTGGGTCAGATAGAGATAAAAGGCGAGCAAGGTGCCGATCTGTATCTGCCCGTGGATCGCTTCCAAGCCGCCGACACCAATCACGACCGCCGTTCCGACGCCGGTAATCATTGGCATGTTCGCGTTCGCCAGCACGGAGAGTTTCGCGG
>JALYXG010000178.1 GCA_030947205.1 Chloroflexota bacterium | reverse complement strand
CGTCCGTCACGCCGACCGCGCCGAGCGGGACGTAGCCGGACGTGATCCCCTTCGCCATCGCTATGATGTCCGGCTGCACGCCGTACTGCTGGACGCCGAACATCGTGCCGGTGCGCCCGAAGCCATTGATCACCTCGTCGGCGATGAAGAGGATGTCGTGCTTCTTCAGCACGGCGCAGATCGCCGGCCAGTAGGCGTCCGGCGGCGGGACGACCCCGCCCGCCCCCTGCACCGGCTCGCCGATGAAGGCGGCAATCGTCTCCGCGCCTTCTTTCTCAATCGTCGCTTCGAGTTCCGCAACGAGCGACTGGACGAATGCACCCTCGGACATCCCCTCGCCGTTGCGATAGGCGTACGGTGCGGAAACGTGGAGGAAACCCGGCGCGCGCGGGCCAAAGTGCTGCCAGTAGCCGGGGATGCCGGTCGCGGCGAGCGTGCCCATCGCGATGCCGTGGTAGCCCATCTGCCGCGAGATGATCTTCACCTTGTCCGGCTTGCCGCCGATGGACCAGTAGTAGCGGGCGATCTTGAAGGCCGTCTCGTTCGATTCCGCGCCGCCGGAGGTGAACTGGAAATGGTTGATCGGGCCGGGGATCATTTCGGCCAGTTTGGTGGCGAGTTCAATCACCGGCGGCGTGGCGAGGCCGAAGAAGGTCGGCTGGAAGGCGAGGCGGGCCATTTGTTCCCTGGACGCCTCGGCCAGTTCCGCACGCCCGTGCCCGACATTGACGTTCCACAGGCCCGCGAAGCCGTCTATGTATTCCTTGCCCTCGGAATCCCAGAGCGTCGAGCCTTTGCCCTCCGCCAGGATGAGCGGCCCGGACTGCGCGTGGCGGTGCAGGTTCGTGACCGGGTGGAGCATATGCGCGATGTCCTGCTCGATCAGTGCGGTCGTTTCCCAGGTTGCAACCATGTCGGTTTCCCCTTCCTTCGATAGCCGGTTAATGACGGTTCCGTGTCTGGAAGTGTAGCAGATTTCTTCCCCCCGTTCGTGCGTCAATGCCAATGCGCTCATCGTTGACGAGACGTTGATGATGTGCTACGTTGCGTCAACAGACACGAGAGCATAGTGATGCACATGAGTGTGTTGTGGGTTCGTTGCCTACGGATCATGTGCAATGAAAAAGGGAACTGTTTCGAGTGGGTGGACGCTCATCGCAGGTTCGGGGTTTGTTCATGCACCCCACACATCCTGCGTATCAATCGTTCACCCTTCCCGATTACACTCCGCCGTGGTGTACGGCGTGAGTCCGCGTGGTACGTATCGAAAGGGTGACAGGGCATGAAGCATCTCAACTCCTCCGTTTCGCGTCGTCGGTTTCTTCTCGGCGCTGCGGGCGCTGCCGGAACGGCCATCCTCGCCGCCTGCGGCGGGAGCAGTGCGACGAATACCCCGCCCGTCGCGCCGACCGCCGCCGCAGGCGCGGCAACGAGCGCGCCTGCGGCAACGACGGCGCCTGCAGCAGCAACGACAGCGCCCGTCGCGACCACCGCGCCTGCCGCCACGACCGGCACGAGCGCGACGACCGCACCGAGCGTGGTCGCGAGCACGGGCGCGCCCGTCAAGCTCGCCTTCTTCCTCGGAGGCGATGTCAATATCCAGGACCTGTGGACCAAGGAACTGCTGCCGTTGTACAAGAAGGTCGCGCCGAACGTCTCGTTCGACTTCGTCTTCTCCGAGCACGGGATCGGCGATCAGGGCACCTTCGACCGCATCGCCGCCGCGAAACAGGCGAACAAGCCGTCCGGCGTTGATATCTGGGAGACCGGGAACCTGCTGCGGCCGGGTGGCGATGCGGGGATCATCCAGAAGGTCAGCGAGGCGGAGATTGCCAACCTGGCGAAAGTCTCGAAGGATGCCATCGGTCAGGTGGGCGGCTACGGCGTGCCCTACCGCGCCAGTTCCGTCGTCCTCGCGTACAACAGCAAGGATGTGCCGAACCCGCCGAAGACGATTGACACGATCCTCGATTGGGTGAAAGCGAACCCCGGCAAGTTCACCTATAACCCGCCGGACACGGGCGGCTCGGGCGACGCGTTCGTAACGCGTGTCCTCAAGAAGGGGATCAAGCCCGAGGAGGAGCAATTCTTCCAGACCAGCTACGATCAGGGCAGAGAAGCGCAGTGGGAGATGGGCTGGGGCATCCTCAAGGGGCTTGCGCCGTCCATTTATCAGAAGGGCTTTTATCCGAAGGGCAATGTTCCTGTGCTGCAAACGCTCGGCAAGGGCGAGATCTCGCTCGCTCCTGTCTGGTCCGATCAGGGTCTCAGTTACCTCGCGCAGAAACTGTTGCCGCCGGAAGTCAAACTACAGCAGATTGACCCGCCCTTCTCCGGTGGCGCGGCATATGTCGGCGTCGTCGCGGACAGCCAGCACAAGTCGGAGGTCTACGCTTTCCTCAACTGGCTGCTCACGCCGGAGCCGCAGACCGTCATCATCAACAAGATCAATGGCTATCCGGGGCTGGACTGGCAGTACATGCCGCCTGAGGTGCAGCAGAAGTACGCGGACATCGCCAAGAACTACAGCTTCAACTTCAGTCAGAAGTTCAACAACGATAAGAATCAGCAGTGGTACGAGAAGGTGGCCGGCACGCCCGCGCCAACCAAGACGCCGTAGACGGGGTGGAGATGGCTGAACAGGTGAGCGAGGCGCTGCCGCCTCCGACGGCAGCGCTACGGCGACGTGAGACATGGACCGGGGCGCGGACGCGGGAGGCGGCATTCGGGCTGCTGCTCGCCGCGCCGCCGATCGTCGTGCTCGTCGCGCTCATCATCTTGCCCGCGCTCGACGCCCTCCGGTTTTCGCTCGGCATCGTGCCGGAAGGGAATATTACCTACAGCACCGGTCAGCACCTGGTCACGAGTTCGCGCCCGACGCTCGCGGTCTATCGGAATCTCCTGGACAGCAAATTCTTTCGCGATGACTTCGCCCTGACCGCATCCGTCGTCGTGCTGTCGGTCGCCATCGCGCTGGTCATTAGTTACGTGCTGGCGCTCTATGTCCGCTTCGGGACGGGGTGGATCCCGCAGGTTGTCCGCTCGCTGTATCTCGTGCCGATGTTCGTGCCGGTCGTCATCGCCGCGTATGCCCTGATTACCTTCTACGGCAATCATGGGGCGCTGAACGCGATCCTCGCGCGCCTGCACATCGGCTACGACTCGCCGATCTACCACCGCTCCGGGATCATCCTCGGGCAGATCTGGACGAACATCCCCTTCGCGGTGCTCATCCTCGGCTCGGGGCTGGACGGCATCGCGCAGGAATTGATCGAGGCGGCGCGCGATGTCGGTGCGAGCTTCCCCGCCATTCTGCGTCGGATCGTCCTCCCCCTGAACATCGTGCCGACGCTGATTGTCCTGACCTTTACCTTCATCGGTGTGCTGGGCAGTTTCACGATCCCGTACCTGCTCGGGCCGAACGCGCCGCAAGTCTTCGGGGTGGCGATGCAGGCCTACTTCAGCAGTTTTCAGCAGCCGCAACCTGCTGTCGCCATCGCGGTGATGACCTTCGCCTTCGCGGCGGTGGCGGGAGTGATCTACGTCTGGGCGACCGTGCGCTCGCGGCGGGCCACCTAAATGCGCGCGATGTGGTTCCTCGCGGTACCGCCGATTCGGCGGGCGATGGCGCTGATCCTCGTGCTCGCGCTCGGCCTCTTCCTGCTCCTGCCGCTCCTGACCCTCATGCTCTGGGCATTCGCGGACGTCTGGCGCTATCCGCATCTTCTGCCGCAGGGGTATTCACTGCGGTGGTGGAGTTTCGTTTTCCATAACGACACGATCGCGAAGGCGATTCGCTACAGTTTCACCACCGCACCGGTCGCCACGCTCCTTTCGGCGGTAATCTGTCTCCCGGCGGCGTACAGTTTCTCGCGCCTGCGCTTTCCCGGTCGGCGCGTCTTCTTCATCGGCCTGCTCGCGGCGAATGCCTTCCCGAAGATCGGCCTCTACATCGCCATTGCCACACTCTTCTTCCGCCTCAACCTCATCAATACCTTCTGGGGGGTCGTTTTCATCCAACTGATCAACACGCTCGTCGTGATGACGTGGATCCCGACCGCCGGGTTCGACAGCGTGCCGCGCGAGTTGGAAGAAGCGGCGCGGGACGCGGGAGCGGGGCCACTGCGCGTCTTCTGGCGGGTGACGCTGCCGCTCGCGGTGCCGAGTATCGTCGTCGCGGGCGTGCTCGCCTTCCTCGCCGCCTTCGATGAGGCGCAAGGAACGCTGATCGTTGGTTCGCCGAGCATCGTGACGATGCCGGTGCTGATGTACTCGCTCGTCACGAACTACCCGGAACCGGTCGGCGCGGTCTTCTCGCTGCTCTTCTCGCTGCCGTCCATTGTGCTGCTGCTGCTGGCGCGCCGGTATCTGATCGCTGGGTATCTCGCCGCCGGGTTTCGTGGAAGGTAAGCCCCTATGGCACGGTTGGAACTGCAGCATCTCGTCAAGCGGTATGGCCCGGCGTATGCCGTGCGGGACCTCTCCCTCGATGTCACCGATGGCGAACTGATCTGCTTCCTCGGCCCGTCAGGGTGCGGCAAAACGACGACCCTGCGGATGATCGGCGGCTTCATTACGCCGGACGGCGGCGACATCCGCATTGACGGCGCGAGCGTACTCAAGCAGCCACCGGAACGCCGCCCGACCGGCATGGTCTTCCAGCGGTACACGCTCTGGCCGCACATGGACATCTGGCACAATGTCGCCTTTGGTCTCCAACTGCGCCACACGCCGCGCAAGGAGGTGGACCGGCTCGTGCGGGAGGCGCTCGATCTCGTCGGCCTGCCGGGGATCGAGAAACGGAACCCCGCGCAACTCTCCGGCGGGCAGCAGCAACGGATCGCGCTCGCGCGGGCGCTCGTGCTCGAACCGCGCATCCTCCTGCTCGATGAGCCGTTGTCGAACCTCGACGCCCAACTGCGCGTGCGGATGCGCGAGGAAGTGAGCGCCATCCAGCGGCGCGTCGGGATCACGACCGTCTTCGTCACGCACGATCAGGAGGAGGCGCTCTCCATCGCCGATCGTATCGCGGTGATGCACGATGGCGTGCTAGAGCAGGTCGCTACACCCACTGAACTCTACGCGCGCCCCGCGACGCGCTTCGTCGCCACCTTTATCGGCACGATGAATCTCCTCGATGGGCGGGTGGACGGGCGCGACCGTGCCGTCGCCGGGCCGTTCACACTCCCGCTCCCGCCCGATCATGGCCTGAGCGACGGCGCGCGCATCGTCGCGGGCGTGCGACCGGAGGAGTTCACGATCAGTAGCGGCGCGGGAGACGCGAGTGGCGGCATGGCCGTCTGCGCCCGGGTAACGCAGATCACGGACCTCGGCCATTACTATCGCGTCGTTGTCGAAGCGCCGGAGACCGAGCGGATCACCGTGTTCGTGACGAAACAGCACGATCTCACCATCGGTCCCTGCACCATCACGCCGAAGCGCGTCCTCTGGTACGTGGATGACCGCCTCGTTGGGATGACGGAGCAGTCCACGATGCCGGGATACGTCGGCGCCGCGCAGTAGGCAGTGCGCAGTGCATGGTATTCCTCCGTGGGCCAACGGATTGCCCGTGCCGCTCCGGGAACGACTCGCCATTGACGGGTGGCTCCGCACGGCGCATCGCGGCGCGCCGACGGTCGCGCCGGGGAATTCACGGCAGGCGATTGTCGCTGCGGCGGCGCTCGGCGTAGACATGGTGGAAGTGGACATTCACCGCACCGCAGACGGCCACCTCGTGCTCTGGCACGACGATGTACTGGTCATTGACGGCGCGCGTGTCGCTCTCGCGGCGACGACGATGGCGGCGCTCCAGGCGGTGGACATCGGCCAGGGCGAGCATATCATTCGCCTCGCGGACGGGCTGGATGCCGTGCGGGGCCGCGCGGCGCTCCTCATTGACCTGAAGGCAGACAGGCTGGCGGAGCAGATCGTGGAGACCGTCCGGCGCTGCGATGCCGGGCCGGTCGTCGTGTGCGGTCATTACTGGGAGAGCCTGCGGGAAATCAAACGCCGCGCGCCGGAGATGAGCATCTCGCTGACGCTCGATCACGCATGGCGACGGCGGTACGGCGACGATGGCATCGAACGGATTGATACCGACGCGGTCACAGTTGATTGGCGCATCCTCGATCTCGCGTTGGTGGAGCGGTGCCACGCGCGGGGGCTGGCCGTGCTGGCCTGGACGGTGGACGATCTGCGGCTGATGCGGCAACTCCTGGCGATGGGCGTGGACGGGCTGACGAGCAACCGGCCTGATCGGTTCGCGCAGGTGGCGTCGCCACCGCCGGAACGGAGATGAGGGATGCGATTGACGTTTCTCGGCACCGCAGCCTCCGAGGGGTATCCCGACGCCTTCTGCGATTGCGCCAACTGCATGGAGGCGCGTGCGCTGGGTGGCCCCAGCCTGAGGAAGCGCAGTTCCGCACTCATCAACGCCGATTTGCTCATTGATCTCGGCCCTGATCTGATGGCGGCGGCGCAGGTGCATGGCGTCTCGCTCGCGGGTCTGCGCTATTGCCTGCAAACGCATGAGCATCCGGATCATCTCGACCCGTCGCACTTCATTTCGCGCAGCCCGTTTTCCGGCGTCCACGGCGCGCCGCACCTCCACTTCTTCGGGTCACAGGGGGCGTTGGACGGCGCGCTCCGCAGTATCGGCACGCACCACCCCGTTGATTCGCTCGTCGCGTCGGGGACGAGCGAATCCTTCCGCCTCTCGGTTCACGCGGTCGAGCCGTTTCAGCGCTTCGCGGTTGGCCCCTACCAGATACAGAGCGTTGCAGCGACCCATGACCCAGCGATCGTCGCGTTGCTGTATGCCATCGAGCGAGATGGGCACAGCCTCTTTTACGCGACCGACACCGGCCCGCTCCCGGAAGCGACATGGGAAGCGCTCCGCGTGGGGCGGCACCGCTTCGATGTCGTCGTTCTCGATCACACCTTCGGGCTGAAGGAGCGTGCGAGCGGGCACCTCAATCGGGAGCAATTCCTCGAACAGATCGCGCGGATGCGCGACGAGGGATTGCTGGCGGACGGCGCGCGCGTTTTCGCGCACCACCTCGCCCACCACAGCAACCCCGTCCATCCCGAACTCGTCGAGATCGCCGGGCGCGGTGGGTACGAGGTCGCGTACGACGGGCTAACGGTAATGTCCTAACTCATCGGTCGTCCTCCCACAGATGAGCCAGCATACGTTTGGGGGAACGAATGAGGTCAGGTCTCCCGGCATGGTGGGCGGCGAGTGCGACGATCATCGTCGCGGTATGTCTCAAGGCGACCCGCTGTGCGACTCTTACTTTCAGGTCATCTATGCCCAAGAGGCACCGCATTGGAAGCGTCGCAAATAGAGACGTTTGAGGCGATACGGGTCGGCGCACCGATTCTCCGCCCCGTATCGCCTCTGGTCGCTCACTTTTTCGTTTCTCGTTTGCGCTGGCTCTCTTGCAGTATGCGCGAATCTCCCGGCAAGGACCTACTCGTCGTGTTCGCCAGCATCGTCCCGCCCTAGCGCCCGCAGGATCGCCCCGGCCAACAACCGCCGCCCGCTCGTTGACGGGTGGATGTCGCAGGTGCTTGATGATAGCCGGATGAGCAGACCTGCGGCGCAGGAGTCGCCGCCGGAATGCAACGCGACGCGGCGGAATGCGTCGAATCCATCGGCGACCACCCCGTCGTACTGCCGGGTGACGCGCGCGATCACCTGATTGGCGGCGGAAATGGTCGCCACCGCTGCAGGGTCGCTATAATTCGTGACATAATAGGTCAAGGCGACGAGTTCGCCTTGATAGTGGCCTTGCGTGCGGATGTGGCCATAGATCGTCGCGAGGTCCGCAGCCAGCGTGTTCAGGACGGCAGGTAGCCCAGCCGTGATGCACTGCTGGATCGCCGCAGCATCGCCGGGATGCGCCGCCGTGCAACCCTTCTGAAGGACGAAAAGGTCGTTGGCGCCGATGTTGATGCTCACGAGATCGGTGTGCGGGTGATCGCGCAGGAAGGCGACGGCGAAATCGAGCTGCGCGGTGGTGTAGGCGGTGTGGAGCGGGAATACCGCACGGTAGGGTCGGCAGCTATTGTCGCTGCCCGTCAGTGAGATGAAACCGGCGCTGGTCTCACCCGGGCAGGCGGCGTTGGTCAGATGGAGGTCGAGCGCAGTCGCCACCGTACTCGGATAGCCGATGAAGTTGGCGGCATTGTGCGGGTCCACCAGCGGGTTGTAGCCGAAGGCGACCGAGTCACCCAGGGCAAGATACCCGGAGTCGCCGCCCCGAGCAGCGGCAGGCGCCGCAGTCAGCAGGGTCAGCAGCAGTGTCGCGGCCGCGATGAGCCGGAGCGCCGCATGTCGCGAGCAGATCATGCCCTTCCAGAGATTCATCGGCCCTTCCCTTCTCCATTCCCCTGCGGGGCGATCTGCCCC
>JALYXG010000155.1 GCA_030947205.1 Chloroflexota bacterium | reverse complement strand
CTGACGACACCCGACGATCCGGCGCAGGCGGTCGAGACCGGTATGCAGGAAACGCTCGCCGAAGCAGGCGAGTCGCCGGAAGCGGTCGGCAATGTCATTCACGGCACGACGCTCGTCACGAACGCGCTGATCGAACGCAAAGGCGCGAAGACGGCGCTGATCGCGACGCGCGGCTTCCGCGACGCGATCGAAATCCGCCACGAGGGCCGCTACGACCTGTACGACCTCTTTCTCGAAATGCCGCCACCGCTCGCACCGCGCCGCCTCCGCTACGAGGTAGACGAGCGCATCCTTGCCGACGGCAGCGTGCATGAACCGCTCGATCTCTCTACCCTTCCGGCGATCATCGCGCAGATGCGCGACCACGGGGTGCAAGCGGTTGCCGTTTCGCTCCTGCACTCGTACCGCAACCCGGCGCACGAACACGCGCTCGGTGACGCACTCGCGGCGCTCGCCCCCGAACTGGTCGTTTCGCTTTCCGCTGAAGTCGTGCCGGAAATCCGCGAGTATGAGCGGACCTCGACGACACTCGCCAATGTCTATGTCCGTCCGCTCGTGCAAACCTACCTCCGACGGCTCGAAGAGCGGTTGCGTGCGCTCGGGATGCGGAATGCGTCGCTCTACATTATGCTGTCGAGCGGCGGCACCGCGACGGTCGAGACGGCGCAACGCTATCCGATCCGGCTCATCGAGTCCGGCCCGGCGGCGGGCGCGCTCGCAGCGGCGCAGTACGGCGCGCTCACCGACCGGCCGAATTTGCTCTCGTTCGATATGGGCGGCACGACGGCGAAGGCGTGCATCATCGAGAATGGCGAACCGCTCGTTTCCGCCGATTTCGAGGTGGCGCGCGTCTACCGCTTCAAGCGCGGCAGCGGATTGCCGGTGCGGGTACCTGTGATCGAGATGATCGAGATCGGCGCGGGCGGCGGCTCCATCGCCCGCGCCGACGCGCTCGGCCTGCTGAAAGTCGGCCCCGACAGCGCGGGCGCGCAACCCGGCCCCGCCTGCTACGGTCGGGGCGGCATCGCACCGACCGTCACCGATGCCGATGTGCTGCTCGGCTACCTCGACCCGGCCTTCTTCCTCGGCGGCAAGATGCGCCTCGACGTCGCAGCGGCGGAGCGGTCGATTGGCACGGTCGGGGAACGACTCGGTCTCTCCACGATTGACGCGGCGTGGGGCATCCATCAGGTCGTCAATGAGAATATGGCGGGCGCGGCGCGCATCCACGCCGTGGAGCGCGGCAAGGACCCGCGCGCCTATCCGCTCTTCGCCTTCGGCGGCGCGGGGCCGGTCCATGCCTACCGCGTCGCGAAAATCCTCGATGTCCCCGAACTCGTCGTCCCGCTCGGCGCGGGCGTCACGTCGGCGCTCGGTTTCCTCGTCGCGCCGCTCGCCTTCGATTACGTGCGCTCCTTTTTCTCGCCGCTTCACGATCTCGACTTCGATCACGTCAATGCCTTGCTTGACGAGATGCAACATGATGGGGCGACGACGTTGGCTGCCGCAGGCATCGCGCCGGAGCAGATCACCTATCGCCGCACCGCCGAGATGCGCTATCGCGGGCAGGGGCACGAGGTGCCGGTGCCGCTGCCGAATGGCGATTTCCGCGCCACGATGCTCCCGGATTTGGAGGCGGCATTCGAGGAAGTCTACCGAAACCTCTACGGGCGCGTCGCCGAGGGCGTGCCGCTCGAAGTGTTGAACTGGCGCGTCGTGGCGAGCGGGCCGCGCCCGGAGATCAATCTCGCCGCCGAAGCGACTGGCATAACGGACGCCGCGACAGCCCGCAAGGGCGAGCGCGACATCTACTTGCCGGAGCGCGGCGGATTCGCGCCCGTGCCCATCTACGACCGCTACGCCCTCGCCCCCGGCGCCCGATTCGATGGCCCGGCCGTTATCGAGGAGCGAGAATCCACGACAATCATCGGCGGTGGCGTCGTCACGGTGGATACCTACCGGAACCTGATCGTCGCACTGAAGGGAGAGGGCGCTCGTGATTGACGTGCGGCAGCAGATTGACCCGATTACGTTGGAAGTCCTGTGGAACCGACTGATTGCCGTCGTCAATGAGCAGGCGACCGCCTTGATGCGCACCTCGTTCACGACCGTCGTGCGCGAATCGGGCGACCTGTCCGCCGGGGTCTTCGACCCGCGCGGCTACATGATCGCGCAGGCCGTTACCGGCACGCCCGGCCACATCAACTCGATGGCAACCTGCATCCACCACTTCCTCGCCGTTTATCCCGCCGACTCGCTGCAACCCGGCGACGTGCTGATCACAAACGACCCGCAGAAAACCTCCGGTCAATTGCACGACTTCACGGTCATCTCGCCGATCTTCGATGACGAGGGCACGCTGATCGCCTATTTCGGCTCGACCTGCCACGCGATTGACATCGGCGGTCGTGGCCTCAGTGCGGACGCGCGCTCGATGTACGAGGAGGGACTGTTCGTCCCGATCACGAAGTGGTACGACGCGGGCAGGCCGAACGAGGAACTGGTGAAGATCATCCGGGCGAATGTCCGCGAGCCGGATCAGGTACTCGGCGACATCCACGCGCAAGTGGCGGGGAACAATGTCGGCGGCGCGCGCCTAAAGGAATTCATGGCGGAGTTCGGCCTGACGAGCATCCTACCGCTCGCGGACGAGATCATCACCCGCTCCGAGCGCGCGATGCGCGACGCCATCGCCACCGTCCCGGACGGTGTATACACGCATTCCGGTCAGAGCGACGGCTTCGATGCGCCCGTCACGCTCGCCGTTACCATCACGAAAAAAGGCGACGCGATGCATGTGGACTGGACGGGTTCCAGCCCGGCCAGCCCGCGCGGTATTAACGTCGTCCTCAACTACACCCACGCCTACGTCACCTACGCGCTGAAATGCGCCCTCTGCCCCGACGTGCCAAACAACGAAGGCTCGTTCCGCCCGGTGACGGTCACCGCGCCGCCCGGCTCGCTCCTGAATGCGCTGCCGCCCGCGCCAGTGGCCGGTCGGCATGTGATCGGCCATTTTCTGCCAGGAATCGTCTTTGGAGCGCTCGCGCCCGTGCTCCCCGGCAAGGTGATTGCCGAGGGTGCGGCGAATATCTGGGCAACGCAACTGACGGGCACGCACGCCAATGGCGACCCGTGGACGTACGTCTGGTTCTCGTGCGGCGGCACCGGCGCGCGCCCGACCAGCGACGGCATCCACACGACCGCCTTCCCGTCCGGCGTGATGGGTGTGCCCGTCGAGGTGATCGAGAGCGTCGCGCCGCTGCTGATCCGGCGGCGCGAGATCGCCCAGGACTCCGGTGGCGCGGGGCGATTTCGCGGCGGCTGCGGGCAGTATATGGAGGTCGGCGCGCTGACCGGGCGCGGCTACAACCTCGGCCCGATTTTCGACCGCACACGCGTTCCCGCCGAGGGTTACAGCGGCGGCGGGCAGGGCGCGCGCGGCGCGATCACGCTCAGCGATGGCCGCGAATTACAGGACAAATCCCAAGTCGCGCTGGTTGCCGACGAGCGGTTTACACTGCAATTGCCGGGCGGCGGCGGCTACTTCGATCCGCTCACGCGCGATACGCAGGCCGTCCTCGATGATGTCCTCGACGGCTTCGTCTCCATCGCCGCCGCGCGTGCCCAGTACGGCGTCGCGATTGATCCCGCGACAATGACCATTGATGACGATGCGACCGCGACGCTCCGCAGGGACGCAGGCTGAAAGCCTACGCTACCGGGGTATAGTGTCAAAGTTCATTGGCCCGCCGCTGCCACGTAATGCGCCTCGTTCACGCGCCGCGCTTGCGGTCCCGGATCAGGCCACCGAGGTCAATTACCTCGCGCATCATCGTTGCCAGTCGCAGGCGCGTCCTGGCCTCCTTGAGCTCCACGTTGTCGCTGTCGAGCTGATCGCGCGACAGGATGACGACGGTTGGCACGACGAGCGCATTGAGTGTGCGGACGGTGTGATACAGACTGTTGATGACATTCATCGCGCTCGCCCCGCCGTAGCCGAGTAGGGCAACGGGCTTGCCACCAAGGTAGCGCGGCTGATCGCTCGCCAGAAACTCCAACGAATCGAGGACATTCTTCACCGCGCCGCTGATCGTGCCGTGATAGGTCGGTGAGCAAATCACGAAGCCGTCCGCCGCGCGTGTCTCGTTGAGCAGCCAGGGCAACGTCGGCGGGTAGTCGTTGAGATGCCGCTCGCCGTTGTACATCGGCAGATCGAGGTCGCGGACGGCGGCGAGGCTGGTGTGCGCCCCTTCTTCTTCGGCGACACGCAGGGCTACATTGAGCGCGAGTAGGCTCATCGAACTGCGCCGGGTACTACCGCCAATGCCGAGGATACGAACGGGCTGAGAGGCGTCTGCCATATCGAGCGTACCTTTCTTCCGATATCTACAGCGGTTTGCGCCATAACTGATGCTGCGGCACTCTCTGGTGGCGGCGGGCTAAAGCCTTCCGCAGTAAGGATCGGCAGGCTAAAGCCCGCCGCCACCCATTAATTCCCTCGGCCCGACGCCATGGGGAATCGCTCTAGCAATGCGCCACCTACTTTCGTGAGATCGCCCCTGCGACGGCTTGTGCGCCGACCGCGCCCGTCTGCTCCTGCCATTCCGGCCACGATACGACGCCGAGTTCCGGACGCGGCCGGCCGGGCAACATGCTGAGGAATTCCAGTGAATGGCCGTCGGGATCGGTGAAGAACAAAGCGATGGCGGGCATCCAGCCGATCACGCACGGCGTCTCGAACGGTGCGCCGCCGAAATCGCGCGGCGTGATGTTCGCCGTACGCAGCCCGTCTACTGCCTGGAGGATGTCCGCGACCGGCATCTGGAAGGCGAGATGGAGGCGCAAGCCGAGCGGCCCCGGCGCTTCCCAGAGGCCGAGCATCGCGTTGCCCGGCGCGCCGACCCACAAGAACGCGACGCGACGCTCCGGCACCGTGTGCGCGAGCGGCAATCCGAGCACATCCCGGTAAAAGCCGACCGACCGGCCAAGGTCTGCCACCGTCAGGTGCGTTTCAAAGAGTCCCGTGATGTTCATCACCGCCTCCTGATCCGAAAGACGTCGTTCGTTCCGTTGTCCGTTTCCCTGCTTCACTCCGAGCGTAGCATATCTCAGCGAATAAAGCCAGTAAATCTTGTTTTTATTTGCGAAAGCCTGTGTCCGGCGTATACTAGGTCGGAACCGGCACGCCGTAGATGCCGGAAGGAGCGAAGATGCCGACCGAGATGCACCCCGCCTTGACCTCGATGCCCGAGACGCGCCGCCAGATCGTGACGCTTTTGAAGAAGCAAGGTTCCGCGCGCTCGGAGGGGATCGCGGCGGCGATTGGCGTGACGTTGAGCGGCACGCGCCAGCACATGACCGCATTAGAACGCGAAGGGTTGATTGCACATTCGGACCTGCGCGATGGGCGCGGTCGCCCGAAGTACGTTTATTACCTCACGCCGCTCGCCGACAGCCTTTTCCCGCGCAACTACGCGGACCTGACGAACGAACTGCTCGAATACGTCGAGGAGGCCGATCCGGAACTCCTGGAACGAATCTTCGAGAAGCGAGGCGAGCGCCGTCTCGAACGCGCGCGGCAACGCACCATTGGTCTATCGTTCCGCGAGCAAGTCCGCGTCATCACCGAACTCCTTGATGAGGACGGCTACCTCGCGGCTTTTGCGGAGGAACCCGACGGAGCATTCCGCATCGTCGAGCACAACTGCGCGGTGATGGATGTCGCCCGCAAATACAGTCATGCCTGCCGCACGGAAATCGCCTTCCTGCGTGCCGCGCTCCCGGATGCCGAGGTCACCCGCATCTCCCACATGATCGCCGGCCAACACATCTGCGCCTACGACGTGCGCCTGAAAGCAACGATACCGGCGGAGTAGATTCTGCTACTTCGTGTTGACCTGCACGACCGCGATCACGGGGCTAGTCATCCCGCTCGCCTGCGCGTAGACGCGCCACGCACCCGGTGAAGACAACGCGAGTGTCCCGCTGAGCGTGCCGTCGCCGCCGACGGTTGCGGCGATTGGCGCCTGATTCGTGCCATCGGGCGCGGTCGCCCAGAGCGTCACGGTCGCGCCGGGCGTCCATCCATTACCGGTGAAACCGAACGGTGATCCGACAAAGGCGTACGGGACATTCGGCACGAAGGTTGGCGCACCGTAGACACCACCGTAGCCGCCGTTGTTGCAGCCGTTATAGTACGGATACAGTACGACACCGCTCGACGGGACGGCATAATTGTAGCCCGGCCCCGGATTCACACCGCCGTAGGGTGCGCCGGTGAACGGATAGCCGGTATTCGCGTAGCCACCATTGATCGGCAACGATCCGGGGATGCAGACGTCGTACGCTGGGTAGGTTTGTGTCACATACGGATAGCCCGGCGGTACGACGGGATACGGCAGCGCACCGGCGATGTTGCTCACCGCGTGCATACCCGATCCGTAGCCGCGCGCGTCAATCTGGTAGAGTGCGGTGTCATGGTACGGCACGATGCCGGTAATCGCGCCCACCGGGTTCGCCGTCGCCGGGCCGAAGGGGATCGTGCTGCCATCGTATCTGATGCCGTTAATCTGCACGAGTTCACCGGGATAAAAGCCGTTGCCGTCGAACTGGATGCCTCCCCCGACGACGCGTGCGACGAGACCCGCCGCCGCGACCGGCATCGCCGCCAGCGTGCAAAGAAAGCCAACCCCGATCAGGAACCCGAAACCCTTGCCGATCCGGTTCAGCACGACCG
>JALYXG010000149.1 GCA_030947205.1 Chloroflexota bacterium | reverse complement strand
ACGTCCTGGAGCCGAGCCAGAAGACGATTAGCGCGCTCATGCGCCTCAATCTTCCGGCGGGCGTTGACATCGAGATCAAGCTCTAGGAGACGCAACGGATGTTGGAAGGATTGTTGGGCAAAAAGCTCGGGATGACACAAGTGTTCGACCCGACGGGTCGGGCGCTCGCGGTAACGGTCATCGAGACCGGTCCGTGCATCGTCACGCAGCTGAGGACGCAGGAATCAGATGGCTACAACGGCGTGCAGTTGGGCTTCGGCACGGCGAAGCGGCTGAATCGGCCGGACGCAGGGCATTTGCGGGCGAGCGGTGCGAATTCGCGTGATATCCGCGAGATTCGCACCGACGGCAACGGCGACCTGACCGTTGGCCAGACGCTGACGGCGGATGCGGTCTTCAAGGCGGGCGATACGGTAGATGTGACGGGCCAGTCCAAGGGCAAAGGTTTCGCGGGTGTCGTCAAGCGGCACCACTTCGCCGGAGGCCCGAAAACGCACGGCCAGTCCGACCGCCATCGTGCGCCGGGTTCGGTCGGCGCGGGCACGACGCCGGGACGCGTCTTCAAGGGCCTGAAGATGGCCGGACATATGGGCAACGAGCGCGTCACGGTGCAGAACCTTCGGGTAGTGGACGTGGACGTTGAACGCAACCTCGTGCTGGTCGCGGGCGCGGTCCCGGGCGCGAATGGTGGGCTGGTGACGATCCGTCAGACCGTAAAGAACCGCCGGAACGCGCGAGCGTAGGGGCAATAAAGGGAGAGGATTGGCTGATGGAGGCTTCGGTCTACAACGCCACAGGCGAAACAATCGGGACGGTGGCGCTGGACGATGCGCTGTTCGGCATCACGCCGAATGTGGCAGTGATGCATCAGGCGCTCGTCCGTCAGCAGGCGAACGCGCGTCATGGGACGCACGACACGAAGACGCGCGGCGAGGTGCGCGGCGGTGGCCGCAAGCCCTATCGTCAGAAGGGGACTGGCCGAGCGCGCCAGGGCAGCACGCGCTCCCCGCAGTGGAAGGGCGGCGGCACCGTCTGGGGCCCGCACCCGCGCAAGTACACGCAGGCGATGCCGCGTAAGATGCGCCAACTGGCGATTCGCTCCGCGCTGTCGGCGAAGGCTGGCAATGTCGCGGTGCTGCGTGGTTTGGACAGTCTCGAAGGGCGTACGCGGGCGATGTTGGCGCTGCTCGGTGGCCTCGACAACCCACGCTCGACGCTGGTGATCGTGCCGGAGCGTACTGAAAACCTGCATCGCGCGTCGGGCAATATCGGCAATGTTAAGGTGCTCAATGCCGGTTACCTCAACATGGCCGACCTGATGAAGTACGAGCGGCTGCTCTTCACGGTCGAGGCGCTCGATCACGTTTCACACTTGTGGGGAGATGCGAACTACGCTGCCGCAGTGACCGAAACGAAGGCAACGCCGACGCGGCGGACGGCGCGCACCGCCGCAACCACGCCGACGCCGGAAGTCGTCGCCAGTGATGAAGAGGTCGAAGCGCCCGCCGTGATGACGGAGCCGGAGACGGAAACGGAGGCGAAAGCATGAACGTCTGGGATGTCCTGCGGCGCCCCGTAATTACGGAAAAGAACACACGGCTCGGCGAAATCGGGCAGTACATGTTCGTCGTGGACCGGCGGGCGAACAAGACGCAGGTGAAGGAAGCTGTTGAGACCGCGTTCAATGTCAAGGTGCGCGCGGTCAACACGATGAATGTACCGGCAAAGGTACGCCGTCGTGGTCGGGTGCTCGGTGAGCGATCTGGCTACAAGAAGGCGATTGTCACGTTGGTAGCTGGGAATTCGATCGAGTTCTTCGAGGGTATCTAGCCCGCGACCTGGAGGGAATAGCGTTCGATGGCGATCAAGAAATACAAGCCAACATCTCCCGGTCGGCGCGGCATGACCGTTTCGTCCTTCGAGGAGTTGACGACGAACGAGCCGTACAAGCCGCTCACCGAGGTGCTGAAGAAGCACAGCGGTCGCAACGTGCATGGCCATATCACGACCCGGCACCGGGGCGGCGGCAGCCGCCGCCTCTATCGGATCATTGATTTCAAGCGCAACAAGTTCGGTATTATCGGCAAGATTGCGACGATTGAGTACGATCCGAACCGCTCCGCCCGCATTGCGCTCGTCTCGTATGCCGATGGCGAGAAGCGGTACATCCTCGCGCCGAATGGTTTGAAGGTCGGTCAGACCGTGCAATCCGGTTCGGGTTCGCCGATCCGCGTCGGCAACAGCCTACCGCTGCGCGAGATGCCGCCGGGGACGCCGATCCACAATATCGAGATGAAGCCGGGCCGCGGTGGGCAGCTCGTTCGGTCGGCGGGTGTATCGGCGACGGTGGTCGCGAAGTCGGAGACGTACGCGCAAGTGCGGATGCCCTCCGGCGAGACACGGCTGATTTCGCTCGATTGCATCGCGACGCTCGGCCAGGTCGGCAATATTGACCACGAGAATGTCGTGATCGGCAAGGCGGGCCGGAACCGGCTGAAGGGCAAGCGGCCAACAGTGCGCGGCTCGGTGATGAACCCGCGCGACCATCCACACGGCGGTGGTGAGGGCAAGGCGCCGATTGGTGGTCAGCCACAGACGCCGTGGGGGAAGCCTGCGCTTGGATACCGTACACGCCGTAACAAGCGCACCGACCCAATGATCGTTCGGCGGCGCACCAAGCGGCGGTAATGAAGGTAGTGCTGAGTACTGAGTAGTGAGTACTGAGTAGACGGAGTCGCGGACTCATTGCTCATTGCTCATCGCGCATTGCTCGCAAGAGGAGTGAAGATCGGTGTCGAGGTCGTCAAAAAAAGGTCCGTTTATCGAGGCCAAACTGCTGAAGAAGGTTGAAACGCTCAACACGACCGGGGAGCGGCGCGCGATCCGCACATGGTCGCGGGCGTC
>JALYXG010000138.1 GCA_030947205.1 Chloroflexota bacterium | reverse complement strand
ACAAATGTCCGTACATCCCGTATATTCATGATTGTAAGGTCCCGATGACCGATGCGCCTCAGCCGAATACCGAAGCCGCAAGGCCCAAGGGTTTGGATGGAGTACACTGGCTGTCGGGGCTTTACATCTTAAGAACCTAACCCCCGGCCCCTTCCGTCACTCGGCGTGGGAAGGGGGTCGGGGGGTTAGGTTTTCTCAGTCGCTCTCCGCCTCCGCACGGACGGGGGCCGCATTCCCCGCACGGTCGGCATAGGGCCGCGACGCAGCAGGTTGTGGGGCCGCGCTTTCGCTCAAACCGAGGTGGCGGATGAGCGGGGTGACGAACTTTGGCGCCCACCAGTTCCACTTGCCCATCAGCCGCATGACGGCGGGGACGAGTAGTACCCGGACAATCGTCGCGTCCACCGCGACAGCGATGGCGAGGCCGACGCCGATTGACTTGATGAAGACGACATCGGCCAGCGCGAAGCCACCGAAGACGACAACCATAATGCTCGCCGCGCCGGTGATAACGCGCGCCGTCGCAGCGAGGCCCGTCGCGATGGACTCGCGGTTGTCGCCCGTCTTCTGGTACTCCTCCTGGATGCGCGAGAGCATCAGCACTTCGTAATCCATCGAGAGTCCGAACAAAATCGCGAACATAAAGATTGGCGTCGTCGCGGAGGTCGTGCCGTCCACCGTGAAGTTCAGAAGGTTCGCGCCGTGGCCGTCCTGGAAAATCCAGACGAGCGCGCCGTACGATGCGGTGAGCGAGAGCAGCGAGACGAATGCCGCCTTGATCGGCAGGAAGACCGAGCCGAAGGTGAGGAACAGGACGACCATCGTCACGAGCATGACAATCAGGATCGCGTACGGCGCGGTCGCGCGGATGTCGTGGACGATGTCAATCTCCTGCGCCGCCGTGCCGCCGACCTGCACGGTCATGCCCGCCGGGGCCGGGGTCGCCCGCACGGCGCGGACGATCCGCTGCGCCGTGTCGGAGGTCACCTCCGCCGGGGTGACGACATTGATGCGCACCATGTCGCCCTGCACGAATTGGCCGATCACTGGCTGCACCTTCGGGTCCTTGGCCTGCGGGCTGCCATAGAACGCCTGCCACTGCGCCACGCTCAGGTTCGGCTGCCATGTCGTCGGGCCGTCCACACGGCCGACATTCGGGATGGCAGCGAGTCTGCTCGTGTAGTCCACGAGCGCGGGCACCTTCTCCGGGGCCAGCGGATTGCCGCCCGTTGTGTCCTTCAGCAACACAACCGTCGGCGCCGTCTCGCCGCGTGGGAAGTCATTGCGGAGCGACGCGTAGGCGTCGCGGCTCTCGTAGCCGGCGGGGAGCAGAGTCGTCGGGCTGCTGTTGGCGAGATTGACGTGGAAAAACGGCAACCCGACGCCGATCAGCAGGGCGAGCACCGGCACGATGACCAGCACCGGGTGGCGCATCACGCCGTGCGCGAGGCGCGCCCACCCTTTGCCCGCGTTTGGGTTGACCGTGCGCCGCAGGGCGAGCCGGTTCACGCGCGTACCGAGCAGGCTGAGGATCGCCGGGAGCGCGGTCATCGCGAAGAGCAGCGAAAGAAGGACGAGCAGCGCGCCACCCATCCCCATCGAGCGGAGAGCGGGGAAGGGGAAGAGCATCAGGCTGGACAGGCCAATCGCCACCGTTACACCGGAAACGACGACCGCCTTGCCCGCCGTGGCAAGCGTTCGGCTGATCGCCGCTTCGCGGTCATTGCCCGCGCGCAGTTCCTCCTTGTAACGGTTGACGATGAAGAGCGAGTAGTCAATCGCCAGCGCGAGGCCGAGCATCGTGATGATATTGACGACGAAGATGCTCATGGCCGTGACGTGAGCGATGATGAAGACGCCCGCGAGGCTGGACATGATTGCAAAGGCGGCCACCGTGAGCGGCAGAAAGGCCGCGATGAGCGAGCCGAAGACAAGAAAGAGGATGAGCAAGGTAATCGGCAGCGTCACCGACTCTGACCGTTCGAGGTCCTTCTGGCTCACTTCGCTGATCGTCTTCGAGATGGCGGGCGTGCCCGTCACTTGCGCCGTCAATCCTTGTACCCTGGCATTTGTGTGAATGTTGTTTTGCAGGCTGACGACTTGATCGGTCGCGCCGTCGTCATCCGCGACGAGGTTGATGACCGCGTACTGCTTCGTGCCGTCCGTGCTGACGAACCGGGCGTCCCGCGTTTCCGCGAAAGTGACGACGCCCGCGACGCGCGGATCACTCTTCAGTGGCGACAGCGATTGGACGACCGCCTGCGCCACCGCCGCGTCGGTCGCCTTTTTGCCGTCATTGGCGGTGTAGATGACGATGAGCGACGACTTGCCCTGCGCGAAGCGGGCCGCCGCCTCGTCCTGCACCTGCGAGGACTCAGCATTCCGGTTGAACCAGCCACCGCTGATCAGCGCGCCGTTCGCCTTTCCCGCGAGCGGTACGGCGACGAGCAGGGCGATGAGCGAGGCGATCAGCACGCCCCAGCGATGCCGAAAAACGAACCGACCCCATGTGATGAACATCACTGTCCTCCTGTCTCCGGCTCAACGTCGAGCCGATTCGGTGGAGCAGGCTGATGAACATCAACACCTGAATTGGGCAGTGATCTGGTGGCAGAGGTTTGTAACCTGTGAACCCGCAGGTTGAAAACCTGCGCCACCGATTCCACTTTCAGTTTTCAGTTGCGACTATCCATCAGCACGCTACAACCCAAAACCCGTCTACACAGCGACCGGGACACGTTCGCGCGCATGAACGCGCATCCGCACGCCGTTGCGTGGTCGGCTGATTACGCCGAAGAGTTCGACCTCCTGATCGGGCGCCAGTTCGAGCGTGTACCGACGGAGAATTTCGGCGACCATCGCCTTCATCTCGACCTTGGCGAAGTTGATACCGATGCAGATGCGTGGGCCGCCGCCGAAACCAACGAGCGCGTACGGCGTCTTCTTCTGCTCCTCGCGCGGCGGGGCGAAGCGATCAGGGTCGAAGGTCGTCGGCGCCGCGAAGACACTTGGGATCAGATGTGAGGCGGCGATAGCGTAGAAGATGTGTGACCCGGCCGGAACATGGTAGCCGTGGAAGTCGAAGTCCTCCACGACACCGCGCGGCCCGTACATGACGGGCGGGTAGAGCCGTTCGGCTTCCATCAGGCCGTTCTCCAACACCTTCATCCGCTGGATGAGGTCGAGCGTCGGGGCGGCATCGGTGGGGACGAGCGCGGCCTGCTCCTCTTGCACGCGCCGGAGATAGTCGGGATGCGTTGTGAGCAGATACAGCAGCCACGCGCTCATGCTCGTTGAGGTTTCGTGCCCGGCGACGAGAAGAATGTTCGTGTGCGCAATCAACTGCTCGTCGCTCAGGGCATTGCCGTCCGGGTCACGCGCCTGGACGAGCATGCCGAGCACGTCGTCCGTCGGGTGCTGGCGGCGCTCCACGATCTTCGGCCGCAGGAGGCTGTAAAGTTCCTCCTTGAGCCGGGCCTGTTCCGCGTAGAATGCGTCCCAGTCCTTCATCTGCGGGCCGAGGCGGAGCATCGCCAGATACAACTCGCGGAACTGGTCTACTTCCGGTCCCGGCTTCAGGCCGGCGAGCGCCTCGGCGGCGACATCGAAGGTAATCTTGCGCGCCTCCTCGTAGACATCCACCTCGCCGCGTTCCGCCCAGTCCGCGATCCGCTCGCCGATGATGCGCTGCATGATCGGCAGGTAGCGATCCATGTAAGTGATCGCGAAGGCGGGGTTCATCATCTTCCGGTGCGCGTCGTGCTCCGCGCCATCCATCGAAAGGAGGCCGTTGCCGAAGGCGTCCTCGACGCCGAAGATCTTCGTCCAGCCGACGTAGTTGGAGAACTTCAGCCGGTTCGAGAGCAGCACGAAGCGGTTCGCCTCCGGCCCGGCGAGGAAGATGACATCGTGCCCATTCTCGGCGGAGCGAAAGATCGGCCCATGCTGCTCGTACATCTCTGCCAAAAACGGGCCAATGCGGCTCAGATACCCCTCGGGAATCTGGATGAGCGGGATTTCTTGCCATGGACGAGTGTCGGTCATCGGTGATCGCTCCTTCCTTCGTCTTCGCCAACATTCAACAAGGTGATGAACAAGTGAGTTTCACTCATGAATAAGGTCGAAATGCGCCGATCTCTCGTTTATCTTCCGCCTGCACTGTACATGCGTCAGAAAACATACGAACCCGTCAACCGGACTGTTTCGGCCCTGTCCGTTGGAACAGGGCTACTCGATATAAAGGGCGCGACTGAACATGCGGACCATCAAGTCAATGTAGGTCCGCTCGTGCTCGCCGTGGCTGCCAACGATGCACTCCTCCATCGCTTGATTGACGGTGCCGAAGATTAGCCGCGTCATCACCGCGATATCCACGCTGCGGGGGATCAGCCCCGTCTCTTGCTGGCCGCGCAGGAATTCCTGCAAGCCCGCGACCGCTTCCGCGTCCGCTTCCGCCGAGGTGCAGATGACGCCGGGCTGGGCCGGGTCGTGGAAATCCACGTTGAGGGCGAAGGCGCGCATCAAGTCGGCGTTCTCGTGTGCCGCCTCGAAGGCGCCTTCGAGCATTACGCGGATCAGCGCCGCCCCCTGCAATCCCGGCACGGCCCGTGCGAATGCCCGCTCCATCGTCATCCGCTGTGCCTGCTCGGCGAGCGCCTTGACGATCGCGCCCTTGGAAGAAAAGTAGTTGTAGATCGTCCCCTCGGAGATGCTCGCACGCCGGGCGATCTGCGCCGTCGTTGTCCGATCATACCCCTGCTCCGCGATCAGATGCCGCGTCGCGGTGAGAATCTGCTCGCGCCGCACCGCCTCTGTCTGCACCCGCCGCGCTGTCCCATTCGCACTCGTCGCTACCATTCCGCTCCCTTTCCATGCCTCAGCAACAAATGAGTGATGCTCATTTTACGGGGCGGGTAGTGCAATGTCAAGCGGTTTTCAGGCGACCGACGTATGCATTGATGGCGGCGGGTTTATGAACAAGAAGAGCCATTGCGCACCCCGTAGTATACTGTTGGCAGCGGTGCTCCTGTTTCATGTGAGGAAAGACGCCGATGCCCGACGACTCGTCACGATCCCGACCGGACTTCGATATTGACCCGCGCCAGCGACAGGCATTCGAGCGCATTCGCCGCCGCACGCGTCTGGCGCAGGCGGGCGTGTGCTGCTGGGTCTTCGCCTCCACGTTTGTGATCGTGCCACTGGTTTTCCGGCATTCGCCGCTCTGGATCGTCGCCATCGCGACAGGAATCATTGGCGCGATCATCGGTTATTTGCTGCCCGTGAATGTTCCGATGCCCTACCAGCCACCGCGCGATTCCGACCAGCCCTACGGGGTCTACGACCCACGCGGCCCGCACGGGCCACGATCGTAGCGAAGGACTGAGGACTGAGGACTGAGCGGATCGCCGCCACGTCCGATCCGGCGTGGCGAAGAATGGATCAAACTGGCAGTCTCGCACTCAGTCCTCAGTCCTTCGTCCCGTTTGACGCTCACTGAGGAGGCGGCTACCATGCCGTGGCACCGTGTGTGCATCCCCGGTGGGTGCGTATTCGACCCGCCTGGTTTTTCAATCACCCAACCGATTTGTTGGAGAGAAAGCGATTCACCGACATGGCAACATCCGATCCGACCACGACGAGCGCCCCGACAAACGGTAATGGCGCGCGCTCATTTGACAAGAAACTCCTCCTCGCCTCCGCTGCGGCCGCCGGGGCGCTGGCCGTCTGGGCGAATGTGAAAGGGCGCGAATATTCGCGCACCGGCGAAACGCCCTCGCTAATCAACTGGGATCGCGCCCGCTCCGTCGCACTGGCGATGAACCGCGCCGCCGATGTCGAGACCTTCCCCACCAGCCTCACCGACTATTACCGCGATCTCGTCGGGCGCTGCGTGCCGCT
>JALYXG010000134.1 GCA_030947205.1 Chloroflexota bacterium | reverse complement strand
CACCCGCCGCAACATCAGCCCCGGCGGCAGCGGCAACTCCCGCCGCCGCGAGCGGCGCGACGGGCGGGCAAGTGAGCGTCAAGTGGACCAAGCCCGCGACGATCCATCCGCTCTTCTCGACAGCAGGCATCGAGCAGGGCGTCGAGCGGCAGATGTTCGGCGCGCTCGTCAAGATCAACGATAAATTGGAGCCGGTGCCGGACCTCGCCGAGAAGATTGATTCCTCGCCGGACGCAAAAGTCTATACCTTCACACTCAAGAAGGGCCTCACATTCTCGGACGGCAAGCCGCTCACCGCGAAGGATGTCGTCTTCACGATCGAGCGGGCCGTAGACAAGCGGGTGGGCAGTTACTGGCGCGGTCGTTTGCTCGCGCTGGACGGAGCGGCGGATTTCGGCGACCAGAAGACGGACAAGATCAAGGGCCTCGAAACACCTGACGACTACACGATCAAGATGACGCTGGCGATCCCGGATTCGACCTGGCTGATTACGCTCGGCGACTTCAACGGCCTCAGCATCCTGCCGAAGCACATCCTCGAAAGCACCGCGCCGGACCAGATGGCGAAAACGCCGTTCGCCTTCGCCCCGACCCCATCGGGCGGCGCCTTCACCTTCGCCGATTGGAAGGCGGATCAGTACCTCCAGGTCAAGCGCAACGAGGCCTACACCGGAGGCCCGAAGGCGAAATTGGACACCATCTTCTTCAAGGCGATCTCAGCAGATGACGTCGGTCTCGCGCAGCTCGAGAAGGGCGAACTGGACGTGATGGTCGTTCCGATCACCGAGGCGGACCGGCTACGCAAGAACGCGAGCCTCACGGTGACCAGCACGCCGTCGCCGAGCGTCACCTTTCTTGCGTTCAACTTCGGCCGCGATACCCCCTTGAAAGACAAGCGCGTGCGGCAGGCGATGATGTACGCAGTTGATCGCGCCGGGATCGTCAAGGAAGTCCTCAAGGGCGAGGGTCAGGTCGTCAACTCGACGATCATCGGGCCGGACTGGATGGGGATTCCCGAGGGACTGAACCCGTATGCATTCGATCCGAACAAGGCGAAGCAACTGCTGAAAGATGCGAACTGGAACAGCAGCGCCAAACTGAACCTGATCTACATCCCCGGCAGCAAGATCACCGATGCATGGCTGCCCATCGTTCAGCAGCAATTCAAGGATGTCGGCATCAATATAGACCTTACGCAACTGGACGGGACCGAGTATACCAAGCGCGTCGTCACAGGCGCGACGCCCACGACGACGGGTGATTTCGACATCGCGGAAGTGGACGGTGGCGTCTTCCGCGCGGACCCGAATGTCTCCGCCAAGTACTTCGAGACAGTCTCGTTCGTGCCAGCAGGCGGGAACTACGGCCACTACTCGAACCCACAAGTGGACGACCTTTTCAAGCAGGGGCGCGTCACGCCGGACAAGACGCAGCGCAAGAAGATTTACACGGACCTGGCGAAATTGCTGAACGAAGAATGTCCGTGGGTCTTCCTTTGGTCGCCAAATTCGATCCACGCGTACAACAAGCGGCTTCAGGGATTCAAGCCGACCTCCTACGCCAACACGTTCATGTGGAATGCCGAGGAGTGGAGCGTCACGAAGTAACGAGCAATGAGTGATGAGCAACGAGCAATGAGAAATGAGGAAACTCCTCCCCACGCATTGCTCATTGCTCATTGCTGAAGCGAACGGGGTGAGCGTAATGGTGATCTGGACACGGCGGCGATTGCTTGCGGCGGCGAGTGGGGCGGCGGCGAGTGGTCTCCTCGCGGCGTGCGGCGGATCGCTCGCGCCCACCGCGACAGCCGCGCCGAAGTCGCAAACACCTTCGACAACCGCTCCGCAGGTGACGGCGGCAGTTGCGCCGACCACGAGCGCCCCGTCCACCGCCGCGACCGCGTCGTCCTCGGTCGCGGGGGGCGTCACTCCGACCGTCAGTGCCGCATTATCCGCCGCGCCTGCCGGGACGACGGGCGGCCAGATCAGCATGCTGTACGCGAAACCCGTTACATTCCAACCGCTCTTCACCTCCGTGGGCGCGGATCAAGGCGTGGAACAATTGATCTTCGGCGCGCTCGTCAAGGTCAACGACAAGCTCGAATCCGTCCCCGACATCGCGGAAACGATTGATATTTCCCCGGACGTCAAGACCTATACCTTCCACATGAAGAAGCTCGCCTGGACCGACGGCCAGCCACTAACCGCAAAGGATGTCGTCTTTACCATCGCACGGGCAGTGGACAAGCGGACGGGCAGCTACTGGCGCGGTCGGCTGCTGCAAATTGATGGCGCGGCGGAGTACGGCGACCAGAAGGCAGACACGATTACCGGCCTCACCATGCCGGACGACTACACGGTAAAGATGGTCTTGAAGACGCCCGACGCGACATGGCTCGCCACCCTCGGCGACTTCGCTGGTATGGGCATCCTGCCCGAACACGTCCTCAAGGATGTGCCGCCGGATCAATTGCAGAAACAAGCCTTCGCGCTGAACCCGAATGTCACCGCCGGCGCGTTCAAATTCGGTGGCTACGCGACGGATCAATACGTCGAACTCCAGCGCAACGACGCCTACACCGGCGGCCCGAAGCCGAAACTGGACAAGATCTTCCTGAAAATCCTCACACCCAGCGTCGCGATTGCGCAACTGGAAAAAGGCGAACTGGACCTGATGGGGCCGGTACCCGTACAGGAACTCGACCGACTGAAGAAGAATCCGCTCCTGACTGTCGTCAGCGTCCCAAGCCCGAGCACGACAAAACTGGCGCCCAATCTCCAGAAACCACCCTTCCAGGACAAGCGGGTGCGGCAGGCGATGACCCATGCGATTGACCGCGAGAACATCGTCAGGCAACTCCTGGGGGGCGAGGCACGCGTCATCAACACCACGATCATCGGGCCGGCCTGGATGGGCACGATCCCCGGCCTGAATGAGTACGCCTACAACCCCGATAAGGCAAAGCAGCTCCTGAAGGATGCGAACTGGGACGCGAGCAGGCGCTATGGCGTCGCCTACGTCGGTGGCGACCCGCAGACTGACGCGTACCTGGCGATCATCCAGCAGCAACTCAAAGATGTGGGCGTCGGCATTGATCTGCGCCCTTCCGACACGACGGAATACACGCGCAAAACCGTCACGGAGAGCGACTTTGACCTCGCGATTGTGGCCGGTGGCGTCTACGCGCAGGACCCAAACGTCTCCGCCAAGTATTTCGAAACCGCCAACTTCACACCGACGGGCGGCAATTACTCGCACTACAGCAATCCGAAAGTGGACGACCTTTTCAAGCAGGGGCGGACAATTGGCGATCTGGGGCAGCGCAAGCAAATCTACACGCTGGCTGCGCAGATGCTGAACGACGATGCCCCATGGATACTCCTGTGGTCGCCCAACTCGATCTTTGCCTACAACAAACGCCTACAAGGCTTCAAGCCGCCCAGTTACGCGACGCACCAGGTCTGGAACGCCGAGGAGTGGAGTGTAACGAAGTAGTCAGTAGTCAGTAGTCGGTAGTCAGAGGGATCTGGTTCTCGTTCTGATTACTGGCTACTGACTACTGGCTACTGCCCAAATGTGTTACGCTGCTGCTACGGACGACAGCAAAAACCCGCAAGTGTATGAATGCTTCGTTATAATGTGGGGGGTTCCCGATGACGACCGACGAGCGGCAAGCCAAATGGACACGACGGCGATTCCTCGCGGCGGCGAGCGCGACGGCGGCGGGCGCGCTGCTCGCGGCGTGTGGCGGATCAACGACGCCGACCGCGACGACGGCGCCGAAGCCGCAGATCCAGCCACCGATTACCCCGCAAGCATCATCGGCGACGGTTGCACCGACCGCGAGCGCGGCGGCCGCAGCCGCGTCTGTGGCCGCTCCCGCTACCAGCGCGGCCGCGCCGGTCGCCAGCGCCGCACCCGCCGCGTCAACGGGCGCGACGGGCGGGCAGGTCAGCATGTACTGGGTCAAACCCGTGACGATCCATCCGCTCTTCTCCTCTTCCGGCGTCGAGCAGGGCGTCGAGCGGCAGATGTTCGGCGCGCTCGTGCGGATGACGGACAAACTCGAACCGATCCCGGACCTCGCCGAAAAAATTGATGTCTCACCGGATGCGAAGGTCTATACCTTCACGCTCAAGAAGGGGCTGACATTCTCGGACGGCCATCCGCTCACAAGCAAAGACGTTGTTTTCACCTACGAGCGCGCCGTGGACAAACGCTCCGGCAGTTACTGGCGCGCCCGCCTACTCGCGCTCGATGGCGCGGCGGATTTCGGCGACCAGAAAGCGCCGACGATCAAGGGCCTCGAAGCGCCCGACGACTACACGGTGAAGATGACCCTGACCACGCCGGATTCGACGTGGCTGATCACGATCGGCGACTTTGCGGGCCTGAGCATCCTGCCGAAACACATCCTCGAAAGTACCCCACCGGATCAGATGCAGAAAGCGCCCTTCTCCTTCGCTCCGACGCCGTCCGCCGGTGCATTCACCTTCTCGGACTGGAAACAGGATCAATACCTGGAAATCAAGCGGAACGAGACCTACACCGGCGGCCCGAAGGCCAAACTGGACAAGATTTTCTGCAAAGCGCTCACGCAGGAAGACGTCGGCATCGCGCAGTTGGAGAAGGGCGAGATAGACCTGATGACCGTCTCGGTCACGGAAGCGGATCGGTTGCGCAAGAACCCGAACCTGACCGTCGTCAGCGTCCCTTCTCCCAGCGTCTCGTTCCTCGCCTACAATCTGGACAAGCCGTACCTGAAAGACAAGCGCGTGCGGCAGGCGCTGGCCTACGCGATTGACCGCGAGGGGATCGTCAAGGAAATCCTCAAGGGCGAGGCGACGCTCGTCAACTCGACGATCATCGGGCCGGATTGGATGGGCATCCCGGAAGGGTTGAACGCATACAAATACGATCCGAACAAGGCGAAGCAACTGCTGAAGGAGGCGAATTGGAACGGCGCGCAGAAACTCGCCCTCCCTTACGTGCCTGGCAATAAGATCAACGACGCGCTGATCCCGATCCTTCAGCAGCAGTTCAAGGACGTCGGTATCACGCTCGATCTGCAGTCGGTGGACAACTCGGAAATCAATCGTCGCATCTTCGGTATCGCGACGGCGGCGCAGGCAGGCGACTTCGACGTTGATCTCGTCGGTGGCGGCGTTTTCCGCACCGATCCGAATGTCTCCGCCAAGTATTTCGAGACGATCGCCTTCACCCCGGCAGGCGCGAACTACGGTCACTACTCGAACACGAAGGTGGACGACCTCTTTAAGCAGGGCCGCGCGACGACCGATAAAGCGCAGCGCAAGAAAATCTACACCGACCTGGCGCTCATCCTCAACGATGAGATGCCGTGGGTCTATCTCTGGTCACCGAACTCGGTACATGTCTACACTAAGCGACTGCAAGGCTTCAAGCCGCCGAGTTATGCGACGCATCAGGTCTGGAATGCCGAGGAGTGGAGTGTGACGAAGTAACGAGTAGATAGTAGTCAGTAACCAGTAGCCAGTAGCCAGAGGAAATTGGTTCCGTTCTGACTACTAACTACCGACCACTGTCTACTGCGAACGGAGTGAGCGTTGGGACAATACCTGTTACGGCGTTTGGTCATCAGCATCCCGGTGCTGATCGGCATCACGATGGTGACGTATATCATCGTCAACCTCGCGCCCGGCGACCCGGTGACGGCGTTGATTAGCCCGGAGGCGGCGGCATCGCTCGGGCCGGACTGGGTCGCGCAGCAGCGGGAGCAGTTGGGATTGAACAAGCCGCTGCCGGTGCGCTACGTTCTCTGGGTGAAGGAGATCGCGCGGGGCAACCTCGGCTTCTCCGCGCAGGATCGCCAGCCAATCGCGCAAAAAATCCGCGAACGTCTTTGGCCAACGCTGCGCCTGATGGCAACGGCGCTCCTCATCGCGCTCCTCATTTCCGTGCCGGTCGGAGTGCTTTCCGCGCTGAAACAATACTCAGCACTGGATTACATCGTCACGGTTGCCGGGTTCGCGGCGATCTCCATCCCGTCGTTTTTCCTCGGCCTGGCAGGCATCTACATCTTTTCGCTCAAACTCGGCTGGCTGCCAACGTCCGGGCTGGCGACCGTCGGGCAGCCACGCACCATCGGCGATTCATTGCGGCACCTGATTATGCCGGCGAGCGTACTCGGCCTTGCACAGGCCGCGCCGCTGATCCGCTATGTCCGTTCCAGTATGCTCGAAGTGATCCGGCAGGACTACGTCAATGTTGCGCGCGCCAAGGGCCTCCCCGAACGCCTCGTCATCTACCGACATGCCTTGCGTAATGCGCTCATCCCGCTCGTCACGGTCGTCGCGCTCACCCTGCCACTGCTACTCGGCGGCACGGTGATTATCGAGCAAATCTTCCAATGGCCGGGCATGGGCACGCTCGCAATTACGGCGGTCAAGGGTCGCGATTATCCCGTCATCATGGCAATCAACCTGATTACCGGCATCATGATCCTCACCAGTAATCTGATCGCCGATCTCTTGTATGCGGTCATTGATCCGCGTATCAAGTACACGTAAGT
>JALYXG010000093.1 GCA_030947205.1 Chloroflexota bacterium | reverse complement strand
TGTCGGATTGTGAGTATGCTTCGTCGCATATCTGGGAGCACAGACAGGCGCCATTTGGGTGGTGGGTTGCAATCTCGCCACCGGGGCTTCCCGAATTGCCGGTGTATCGTTCCATTGGGATGTCCTTCAGGTTTCACCGATCTACTAAAGGAGTACGGCAGTGGAAACGCGGGAACAAAGCAGTATTCGTGGCAGTCGGCTGACGCGGCGCGGGTTCCTCGGCGGCGTCGCGGCCAGTGCGGCGACAGCGATCCTCGCGGCGTGCGGCGGCAGCAAGGCGACCGAAGCCCCGAAGGCGACAACCGCACCGGGCGGGGCGGCGAGCACGCCCGCCACAGTCGCGGCAACCAATGGCACCGCAGCCCCCGTCGCGACAACCGCCCCCGCGACCAGCAACGCGGACGCCGGCTCGCTCACGATGCTTTCCACGCAGTTCTCGCCGATTGATCAGGCGGAGAAGTTCCGCAAGACGATCCTTGCTAACTTCAAGGGCAAGGTGGACTTCCTGCCGCAGGATTACGGGCCGTACAACGACCGTATCCGCGCCGAAACGCAGGCCAATAAGCTGACCGTAAGCATCCTCGGTGGCCTGCACGGCGACCTCGTCCCCTTCGCGAACGATGGCCTGTTGCAAGACTTGACGCCGCTTCTGACGAAGCTCGGTGATCGTGGCTTCCCGAAATCCTTCCTCGACCTCGCGAAGGTCGGCACGCCGGACAAGACCTTCTATATCCCCTGGATGCAGGCAACCTACATCATGGCGGCCAACAAGAAGGCGCTGCAATATCTGCCGCAGGGGGCGAAGCCGGAGACGCTGACGTACGCGCAACTCAAAGAGTGGGGCGCGGCGATGCAGAAGGGGTCCGGCCAGCGACGCATCGGCTTCCCCGCCGGCCCGACGGGACTCATCCACCGCTTCTTCCAGGGCTACCTCTATCCTTCCTACACAGGCTCGACCGCCGTGCAGTTCAAGTCGCCGGAAGCGGTGCAGATGTGGACGGATTTCAAGGAGATTTGGCAATACACGAATCCCGGCTCGACCAACTACGCGAACTCCGGCGAGCCGCTCCTGTCCGACGAGATCTGGGTTGGCTGGGACCACATCGCGGGGCTTTTGAACGCGCTCCAAACCCGCTCGAATGACTTCATCACCTTCCCGGCGCCCATCGGCCCGAAGGGGCGGGGCTTCATGCCGGTCCTCGCCGGGTTCGCCATCCCGAAGGGTACGCCGAACCAAGCGGGCGCGGAACTGCTGATTGATTACCTGACGCAGGCGCCGCAGCAGATAAGCACGGCCAAGGAAGAGGGTTTCTTCCCTGTCACCAACGCGACGGTCCCGGCTGATCTCTCCGCAGGCGTCAAGCTGGAGGCGGATGCGATTCAGATGCAATCCTCCGGTTCGGGCGGGATCACGACGCTCCTGCCCGTCGGGCTCGGCTCCAAGAACGGCGACTACAGCAAGGTCTACTTCGATTCATTCCAGCGCATCGTTGTCAAGAACGAGTCGGTGCAGACGGTGCTGGAGGATGAGGCGAAGATCATGCAGGGCATCTTCAACGACACGAAGGCGCCGTGCTGGGCGCCTGACCCAACGGGTACCGGCGTATGCACACTCAAGTAGCCGCCGACGAGCGGGCGATGGCGCCCGCGGCGCGGCGGGTTCGCCGCGTCGGGGGCCCCAGCAAGTCATTGTCCGTTTACCTGCTACTCATCCCTGCGGTGATCTTCCTCGCGGTCTTCGTCGTCTGGCCGATGTTCCAGGCGCTCATCCTTTCCATCCGCGGGGAGCACGGCGGCTTCACGACGGCGAATTTCCATCGGATGACGGGAGATACCTTCTTCTGGCCAGCGGTCAAGTACACCCTGCTCCTTATCGTCGTCATCCTCCCGTGCCAGTTAGCGCTCGCGCTGGCGATGGCGCTTCTCCTGCAGGCGGACCTGAAGGGCAAGGGGTTCTTCCTGTATGTCTGGGCGATCCCGCTGGCAATCTCCGACCTCGCCGCCGGGATCGTCTGGCTCTCCATCTTCGCCCCGAATGGCTTCCTCAACTCGATCCTGCACGGGCTGGGCTTGCAGCAGAACCCGTTCCCGTTCCTGACGACCGAGCATCCGGTCAGCAGCTTCCTGGCCATCGTCGTCGCCGAGACGTGGCGAGCGACCTCGCTGGTCATGATTATCCTCCTCGCCGGTATCCAGGTGATCCCGAAGGATTACGGCGAGGCGGCGGAGGTCTTCGGTGCGACCGCCTGGCAGCGTTTTCGCTACGTGACGCTGCCGCTCCTGCGCCCCAGCCTCCAGGTGGCGCTCATCCTGCGGACGCTCGCCGCCTTCCAGGTCTTCCCCATCATCCTTGCGCTGGTTGGGCGCAATATCCCGGTGCTGGCCGAGGAGGCGTATTACTGGCGCGCCACCCTGACCAACAACTACGTCGCCGCCGCCTATGCGGTCGTGATTATCGTCGTCTCGATCGTCGTGACGATCGTCTACCTGCGCGCCCTGCGCGTGCGCGATGAGCAGCAGGGGCTGTAAATCTCACCGGAGGGCGCATGCTATGTGCCCCTACAAATGGATGATGTGCCTTCATACAATCACCACAAAACGGCGCAGGTAGGGGCGCATTGCATGCGCCCTCTCGCGGCAGCAGGATGGTTGATGACAGGCCACAACAGTTCGCATGAGGCACCCCCTTCCCACGCCGAGGGCCGGAAGGAGGCCGGGGGTAGGATCAATGAGCACCGCCACGATCACGAGACCGGCTGAGGGAACGGCGCCCGTCGTGCGTAATCGGTCGCGTTCGCGGCGCTACATGCTGGGACGGATCGGGCTGTATGTGCTGGCGATCCTGATCACGCTCTTCATGCTGCTGCCGATCTATTTCATTGTCGTCAGCGCCTTCAGCCCTCAGGCGAAGATCTATGCCTTCCCGAAGGCGCTGATCCCGCACCGGAGCGACTTCTCGACGGCGACGTTCTCGTTCTTCATCCATTCCACCGGGGTGCCCGAGTCCGTGCGCAACAGCATCGTCGTCGGCATCGGCACACTCCTCTTGTCCACGCTGATCGGCGCGCCCGCCGGATTGGCGCTGGCGCGGTTCGTCTTCAGCGGGCGCGCGGCATTCCAGCTCTTCATCCTTTCCACGCGCGCCTTTCCGGCGGTGATTCTCGCCATCCCGCTCGCCGTGACTTTCATCCGGTGGAACCTGTATGACAAACTGCTCGGCGTTATCCTTGTGCATACGGCGTTCACGCTGCCGACGACGATTCTCGTCATGAGCAGCGTCTTCGTCAGTATCCCGCGCGATCTGGAGGAGGCGGCGCTGACGCT
>JALYXG010000090.1 GCA_030947205.1 Chloroflexota bacterium | reverse complement strand
CCCGACCGTCAGCCCTCGATCACAGCGGTTACGGCGCACCCGATAAGTAGGCCCGATGCGCGCGTATCGAGATCAAATGCGGTGGCGACGGTGCATGCCGCATACCACGCCGCCCGGACGGGCGGGCTGCCCCCGTCCCGCTCCGCCCGCATCCGCGTCAGGGCAGCGCGATAGATGAACAGGCGGTGTTGCTGCTCGGGGAGGGTGGCCACATTTCGCGGTTCTGCCGCCCCCCGCTGCCCGACGTACGACCCGGTCTCTCCTTGTTCCTGTGCCATCACGCCACCCATCCCTGCCTCGCGTCCCGTGCCCGCCCATTGCGGTCACCTTCCCATGAGTGTCGGTCGGGGTGATGAACGCATCGGTCGCCTCGGCGACCCGCCGCCTGACAGTCACTTCATCGTCCCGCGACCAAATCCGCGACTTCATAGGCGAGATGCGCTTTTGTCGCCGTGCGATCCACGCCCTCTTCGGTGCTGAAATGAAGTTGCTGCTCCCCAAGTTGCACCCAGAAGCCGCCGCGCCCCGCGAGCGAGGCGGGCTTGGCGATTTCCGCAAGCCCCAACACGCCGCAATAAAACCGGCGCGCCGCTTCTTCGGCGTCGGGAGGGACGGTGATCTGAACATGATGAAGGCGGAGGATACACGGCGCAGGGCGGGGATCGAGCACACGGCTGTGCGCCCCTACCTCATTGGACATGGCCTATACATCCACGTCGCCGGGTGCGAGGCCAAGGGGCAGGGGCGCGGGGCGGTCGCAGGCGCTCGCTATATCAATGTGTGTCCCGGTACGAGAGGCGTCGTGGAAGGCGTGCATCAGGTCGAGGACGTGGTAGGCCAGCGCGCCACTCGCCCGGTGCGGACGCCCGGAGCGGATCGCCGCCGCCATGTCCGCGAGACCGAGACCACGGCTGTTCTCCGCGTGGCCATACATCAGCGGCACATCCTCCCATTCCTGCTGCCGCGCGCGGTTGAGGCGCACCGGGCCGCCGAAGGTGTTTGGGTCGGGCACGCTCAGGGTTCCTTCCGTGCCGTAGATCTCGATGCGCGGCAGGGTGCTCCCCCAGACATCGAACGACGTGATGATCGTGCCGACCGCACCGCCCGCGAAATCCATCAGCCCCGCGACGTGCGTCGGCGTGTTGACGTGGATCGTCGTGCCATACTTCGGCTGGCTGGTGATTGTCCGTTCTGGGGTGGTGATCTGCGCCGAACCGGTCACGCGCCGTACCGGGCCGAGCAGGTTGACGAGGGCGGTGAGGTAGTACGGCCCCATATCGAACATCGGCCCCCCGCCGACCTGATAGTAGAAATCGGGGTCCGGGTGCCAGTGCTCCGGTCCGTGGTTCATCATCGTGGCGATGGCGGCGACGGGCTGGCCGATCGCGCCGTCGTCAATCAATTTACGGCAGGTCTGGATACCGCCGCCGAGGAAGGTGTCCGGCGCGCAGCCGACGCGCAACCCCTTCGCCGCCGCCAGCGCCAGCATCCGTTGACCGTCGTCGCGGCTAATCGCCAGCGGCTTCTCGTTGTAGACCGATTTGCCCGCTTCCAGCGCCGCCAGGGCGATCTCGGCATGCGCATTTGGGATCGTCAGGTTCAAAACGATCTCGATTTCCGGGTCCGCCAGCAGTTCCGCGACGCCGCACGCCTTCGGCACGTCGTACTCCGCCGCCCGCGCCGCCGCCCGCTCCACAAAAAGGTCCGCGCACGCCGCGATCTCGATGGCCGACAGCCACCGCGCATTTTTGAGATAGATCGCGCTGATCGTGCCGCACCCGACGATGCCGACCTTCACTGGCTCTGCCACACTGCCTCCTGTAGTAGCCAGTAGTCAGTAGTCAGTAGTCAGAATGGATTGGATTCCACTGACTACTGGCTACTGGCCACTTCTCTCATCTGCTCGCCCAGAGCATGCCACGCTGCATGATTGCGCGCGCTGCGTGTACGTCGAAATCTTTTGCGACGTGGCCCAGTGCGCTGTAGAAGACGCGGCCCGCGCCCCAGTGTCGCTTCCAAACCACCGGCATCACCGTCCCGGCGATCCAGGGGAGGATGTCGCCGCCAAAGGTCGTCGTCGCCAGCACCTCATTCGATGGGTCCACATGTAGGTAGTATTGCTCGGAATGCATCGCGAAGTCGCCAAGCCCCGCCGTGATCGGGTCGTTATTATTGGCGATATTCACGGTGTAATCAATGATGTTGCCGGGGTGCGCCACCCACTGCCCGCCGACCATGAACTGGTATTCCACGCTATCGCGGAAGGAATCGGCCATGCCGCCGTGCCAACCCGCGATGCCGACGCCGCTCGCCACCGCGCCAAGCAGCCCGGCGAGCTGTTCACGGCTGATCGCGCTCTGCGTCCAGACGGGGACGATCAGGTCGAGCGCGCGCATCAACGGCTCGTCCAGATAGGTATCGAGGGTCTCCGAGATCGTGACGTCGTACCCCTGCTCGCGCAGGAACGGGGCGAACACTCGAACGCACTGCTCCGGCTCGTGCCCCGGCCAGCCGCCCCACGTCATCAATGCGCGCTTCATCGGGCAATCTCCTTGGTTGGCGTCGGTGCGCCGGAAGTTCCGTGCGCGCGGCGTGTCGTCGTCCTTTCCCGCCAGCCGCCGACACGCTGCCAGAGGGCCGCCACCCCGGCGGCGATCAGCAGCACAAACGGGAAGCCGAGGAAGACGAATGCCCCGCGCACGCCCCCCGTCGGGATCGGCCCATGTTTGAGGATTAGCCCGAATGGGAACCAGCCGGTATCGCTGAGGATTTCCTGCCGCCAGGGATGAGGGTCTTTCAGCCAGATGCGGAACCAGATCAGGATGCCCCAATACACAACCGCGCCGACCATCGCCCAGACCATCAGCGCGACGAAGGTAATGCCGAAAAACCAGAAGACGCGCGTCCCCGGCTCCTCGTCGGCGACCAGCGCCTTGTGCAACTGCGCGCCGACGATGCCGTAGTAGATCGCGTAGAGTACGATGGCGTAAAGTACCGCCACGCCGCCCTCGATCAATCCCATCGAGCCCCTCGTTTCACTGTGCCGATGATCCCG
>JALYXG010000056.1 GCA_030947205.1 Chloroflexota bacterium | reverse complement strand
AAGGCGCTGATGCGCGGGTTGATGAATAGTCTCGTCCTCAACGAGCGGATCATCACGACCGAGGCGAAGGGCAAGAATGTCCAGCCGCAAGTCGAGAAGATTATCACAATCGCGCGCGAGGACACGGAGGCGCACCGTCGCCTCGTGCTGGCAAAGCTCGCCAACCCGCTCGCGACCTTGAAGCTGTTCGAGGAGATCGGGCCGCGCTTCGAGGGGCAGCCGGGTGGGTACACGCAACTCTTTCATCTCGGCCAGCGCCAGGGAGATGGCGCACCGATGGTCGTGCTGCGGTTGATGGAGTAGTTGCGGCGGTGTCCCGGCTCCGGCTGACGCTCGCCTACGACGGCGCGGGGTTCGCGGGATCGCAGATCCAGCCGGGTCAACGGACGGTGCAGGGCGATGTCGAGCGCGCATTGACGACGCTCGATGGTCGGCCGGTCCGAACGGTTTTCGCCGGACGGACGGATACCGGGGTCCATGCGGTCGGGCAAGTGGCGCACGCCGATGTGCATCGCAAGCGCGAGCCGGAGGTATGGCGGCAAGGGCTGAATGGTATCTTGCCGCCGGACGTGCGCGTTACCAATCTGACTGTCGTTTCGGGTGGCTTTCATGCCCGGTACGACGCGACGTGGCGGCAGTACCGTTACGTCATTTGGAATGGTGAAGTGTTACCGCCTCTCATGCGCGGCACAATGTGGCACCGGCGGAAGTCGCTGGATAGTGCGGCGATGCGGAGCGCATCGCGGGCAGTGATCGGGACGCACGATTTCGCGGCATTCGCGGGCGACGGCAAAGGCGTACCGGAGTGTGATGCCGAGACGGTGCGGACGATGCGGATGGCGGAGTGGACAGCAGAGCGACGCCCGGAGGCGATTGCGGGCCTCGCTCTGGTGTTCACGGTCGAAGGTAATGGATTCTTGCCGCACATGGTGCGGAATCTGGTCGGGTCGCTCGTCGCGATTGGTGCGGGCGATGCGCCGGTAGACTGGGTGGAGACGCTGCTCGCGGGAAAAGATCGTCGGCGGGCGGCAGCGACCGCACCGCCCCACGGGCTGACCCTCTGGCAGGTGCGGTACGACCAAGAACGAGGCGACGGAGAGCAAAGCGCGGCAGTAACGCCGGAGACGCGGGAGAAATGAGCAGATGCCGACGACATTGACGAGCACAACCTATTCGCCGAAAGCGGCGGAAGTCCATCACAATTGGTTCGTGGTGGACGCCAACGGCCACACGCTGGGTCGGTTGGCGACGGAGGTTGCCCGCATCCTGCGTGGCAAGCACAAGCCGGTTTTCGCCGAACACATGGACATGGGCGATTATGTCATCGTCATTAACGCGGAGAAGATCGCGGTGACGGGCAAGAAGCCGACGCAGAAGATCTACTACCGGCACTCGAACTATCCAGGCGGCTTCAAGCAGCCAACCTACGCGGAAGTGATGAAGAAATTCCCCATCCGCATCATCGAGTCGGCGGTAAAAGGGATGCTGCCGCACAACCGGCTCGGCAAGCAGCAGTATTTGAAGTTGAAGGTCTACGCCGGCGCGGCGCACCCGCACGAGGCGCAGAAGCCTGAGCCGTTGGTGATTACGGAAAACGTCGCACGTGGGCAAGCACGCCTGGCGGCAGTAAGCGCCGCAAGCGCGTAGGGAAGGGGAATCAGTGGTAACGACAGCGCCGCAACTGACGGGCCAATATCATAACGCCGTTGGCCGCCGCAAGACCGCTATCGCCCGCGTGCGCCTGTATCCGGGCACAGGCGATGTCGTTGTGAACGGCAAGGATGTACGCGACTACTTCGGCGGTCGCGAGCTGCATCAGATCACAATCAACACGCCGCTCCGCATCACTAACACTGGCGACCGCTTCACGGTGAGCGTGAAAGTGGTCGGCGGCGGCGTGAGCGGGCAGGCCGGGGCAATCCGACACGGGATCGCGCGCGCCCTTTGCCGCTTCGATCCCGAAATGCGCGCCGCGCTCAAGAAGGCGGGCCTCCTCACGCGCGATGCGCGGGTGAAGGAGCGCAAAAAGGTCGGCCTCAAGCGTGCCCGCAAGGCGCCTCAGTACACCAAGCGTTAATCGCGCCATCCTCGATTCAAAAAGCGCCGCTCCGATGATGGAGCGGCGCTTTTGTTTGCTTGGAACGATGGAGGAGCATAATTCGGCGCTATCTATTGGTGGCGTAGGCTTCAGCCTGCGTCCCCTCCCCGGTAGCGCGTGCTTTCCAATCTACGGGCGCAACCCTCGGACGCAGGCTGAAGCCTACGCTACTATATTACGTGGATTGCTAGAAGTCGTTCTCAAGCGGCGCGGGTGCATGCTGCGTGGGGTGCGCTTCGTTGGGGGGGGGATGCACCGCCGAGACATGATCGCGCACGAAAGTGACCGCGCTCCATGTCCGCTCCTTCGCGCGTTCGATTCGCCACGAGGCGAGCGCAACGGGCGATAGTTCGAGCGTGACGGCGCCGCGATACCCTTTGGCCTTCAATCGCTGCAAAAAGAGACCGAGCGGCAGCGTGCCCTGACCGGGCAACTGATGGTCGCGGGTGAGCGAGTTGAGGATGCCCGATGCAATGGCGGGCGGCTCATCGCGCCGGTCACTGAGATGAATGTTCGCCAACCGTGGAAAGACCACATCGAGCGCGGAAACAATGTTTAGACCGAACGACGCGGCATGGGACGTGTCGAAGGTGATATCAAGTCCCCATTCCTCGCAGACGCGAAACAAATTCTGGATGCGGTCGAGGAAATCCGGTCGTGGGCGCGGCTGCACGGTGCCACGGTTCTCGATGGCAAGCCGCACATCACTCTTCTTAAGGATCGTCGTCACCTCGTCAACCGTTTGAAAAAATGCCCGCCCGCGCTCTGTGTGCAGCCCGGCGCCTCCGACCGCATGCATCACGAGCACGCGGCAACCGGGCACACGGCGCGCGTACTCGGCGGCGGCAATCATATCGGCATGGACATGCCGACGAGCATCCACGAAGCGAATTGGCGGATGAATGGAGCGGATCGGAATCTGATGCTTCTCTGTCGCATCAATGGCGATCTCCGGACCGGCCGACAAAAGGCGGTCCGTGAGCATCACTTCCAGCCCATCCGCGCCCGCCTGCCGGGCGATGCTCGCGGCGTCGCCAATACCGCGCGGTGTGAGGCTCCCGGTCGAGACGAGAATATCCATTGGTTGTGCGCTCCGGCTAGATACTGCTGGTTCCGCCCGCCCGGTGTGAGTCGGTGCGTGCGGCGTATTCCCAGTCTACCATCACGTCCGAACCGCAACAAGGGATCGCAGCATCGTTTCGGCAAAAAACGCCAAACAGAATTGATTGCGGTCATTATGCTATTCGTGGGGGCGGTAGACAAAGGATCGAACGTACGCTATACTGCGGCGAATCCCAAATCGGCGGGCTGACGGGGCGGGTCACAATCGAAATATAGGCGGAGTAATTGAGTGGCAATTGCTGTTGACGCGCGGAAGCGCAGTCGTGTCAGCACACGCGGCGTCGTTTTTCGCTCACGGGTTCTCGGCTACCTGCTTCTGGCGCCGGCGATGATCTACATCATTGGTCTCGTCGGTATACCGTTCCTGCTGGCGCTGAAATTCAGCCTCACAGACGCGACAGTCAGCAACCTCAATGGTGAGCGCGGCTTTATCGGGCTGGAAAACTTTACCGGCCTCCTTAAAGACGCGACGTTTCTCGCGGCGCTCAAGAATACGATTTTCTATTCGGTCGTCACGGCGATCATCAACTCGATCCTCGGCACGACGCTGGCATTCATTCTGCTCGCCAGGTTCCGTGGTAAGAAAATCGTCCGCTACCTCGTTCTGCTACCATGGACGATCCCAATCGCGTTGACAATTCAGGCGTGGAAGTGGATGTTCCACCCCCAGTACAGCGTCCTCAACTGGCTCGGCAAGCACTCGCACATCATCACCGCGCAATACGGCATCCAATGGCTCGGCCAGCCGAAGCCGGCGATGGCCTCGATCATTATGACGAATGTCTGGCGCAACTTCCCCTTTTCTGCCGTCATTCTGCTCGCCGGGCTGACCTCGATCCCGCAGGACATCATTGATGCCGCCAGGATTGACGGCGCGAACTGGATCACGCGATACCGAAAGATCATCGTGCCGATGATCGCGCCGATCCTTTTCATCGGCCTGCTCTTCAACCTCGTCTTCAACTTTACCGACCTCACCATCGTCTATCTGCTCACACAGGGCGGGCCAGGCAATGCTACGGAAGTGTTGGCGAGTTACGCATTTAAGGTCGGTATCGCATCCGGCCAGTTGGGCAAAGGCGCGGCGGTGACGCTCTTCCTTTTCCCGCTCTTGCTGCTCTTCTCCGTCGTCTTTCTCCGCCAATTGCGCAAGAGGGAGCTGTAACCGTGGCTGTACGCGAAGGAATCGCGCCGCTTGCTCCCCCGCGCGACATTGCTGAGCAGCGAACCGTGCCCGTGACGGTTGGGGCTGTT
>JALYXG010000227.1 GCA_030947205.1 Chloroflexota bacterium | reverse complement strand
TCATTCCTTTCCGGTGGCAAGGATAATCGCAGATCGCCGCCAGCATACACGGCAAGGGGTGTGCCAGCGAATCGAAACCGAATTAACGCAGAGGACGCAGAGAAATAGAGAAGTGAAAATTCTCAATCCTCCTTTTCTTGTTTCTCTCTGCGATCTCTGCGTTCTCTACGCGCTCTGCGTTAATTCGGTTTCAGTATCGGTTCCGCATCTGCGATACTGCACCGCACTGAGTGGGGGACGAAAAGGAAAGGAGCGGCGACGGATGGCTGTGGCGACACTGGACCCGATGATCGAGGCCCTCGCGGAGCGCGTGAGCAGGGAGCGGCGCTACCTCCACATGCACCCGGAACTAGGGCTGCACGAGACGAACACCGCCAACTTCGTCGCGGAAAATCTGCGAGAGGCGGGCATCCCCTTCCGTGCCGGGGTCGGCGGCGACGGGCGGCCATTCTATATGGACGCGGACGCGATGAAAGTCGCCGGGATCGAGACGCTGCCGACGACAGGCGGCACGGGGATCGTCGCGACGATCGAGGGCGCACGCCCAGGTAAGTGCGTCCTCCTGCGCGGCGACATGGATGCGCTCGCGATGCAGGAGGAGACGGGCGCGGACTACGCCTCGCTGACGCCGAATGTCATGCACGCCTGCGGGCACGATGTCCACACCGCCGTGATCCTCAACACCGCCCGCGTCCTTTGGGCGCGCCGCAATGAGTTCGCGGGGACGGTCAAGTTGATGTTCCAGCCCGGCGAGGAAGGGTATGGCGGCGCGCGGGCGATGATCGAGGATGGCCTGCTGGAAAACCCGAAAGTGGACGCCGCCTTCGCCCTCCATGTGGACCCGCAGGTGCCCGCCGGGCAGATCGCCTTCACGCCGGGGATGGCAAACGCCAACTCGGATCGCATCTTCATCCGCGTCCACGGCAAGGGCGGGCACGCCGCCCGACCACACAGTGCGGTGGACAGCACGCTCGTCGCGGCACACATCCTGATCGCCCTCCAATCGCTGATTAGCCGCGAAACGGACCCGATGGAGTCCGCCGTCATCACGATCGGCACGATGCAGGCCGGCGTTGGCGCGGCGAATGTTATTCCCGAGTTCGCGACGCTCTTCGGCACGGTGCGGACGCTGAATCTGGAAGTCCGCGAGCACATCCGCAGGCGCATCCCCGAAGTCGCCTCCCACATCGCGCAGGCGATGGGCGCAACGGCAGAGACGGCTTACCTCACCGGCTACCCGGCGATGATCAATACCCCCGCAATGTGCGAGTTGATCCGCCGCGCCGCGCTGCCGATCATCGGCGCGGAAAACGTCAGCGAGAAGCCGCTCGGCCTCGGCGGCGAGGATTTCTCGTTCGTGCTGGAAAAGGTGCCCGGCGCGATGATGCGCCTCGGCACCGGCAACGCCGAGCGCGGCTTGACGAACGGCGTCCACCACCCGAAGTTCGACGTGGACGAACGCTCCCTCCCCCTCGGCGTCGCCATGATGACGGCTATCGCAATGGAGTACCTGAGCGGGGAGTAGGAAGTTCGGGGTTCGAGGAACGCGACGTTTCTTCCTCCGAATCTCGAACCTCGAGCCTCGAACCTCGAACCCTGAACTTCCCTAACGGAGGCGGCGATGCTCGATTTCGGTATCACCCTCAAACCCGATATGGCGCCGGGGCGCATCGTGGCGCTGACGCGGCAGGCGGAGGAGGCGGGGTTCGCGTATGGCTGGCTCTTCGACTCGCACGTCCTCTGGTTGGAGCCGTACCCGCTCCTGACGCTGATGGCGCTCAACACGACGCGGATGCGCCTCGGCACCTGCGTCACGAACCCGGCGACGCGCGACCCGACCGTGACGGCGAGTGCGCTTGCGACGCTCAACCTGATCTCCGGCGGGCGGATGGACCTCGGCATCGGCCGGGGCGACAGTGCGCGCCGCGTGATGGGCAAGAAGCCAACGACACTCGGCACGCTCGAACAAGCAGTTCGGATCATCCGCGACCTCGCAGGCGGCGCGCCGACCGACTACGACGGCGAGCAGATTCGCATGGATTGGGCGAGCGGGAACCTGCCGGTCTGGATCGCCGGGTACGGGCCGAAGGCGCTCCACATGGCGGGCCGGATCGCGGATGGCATCATCCTCCAGTTCGCCGACCCGCACCTGATCCGCTGGTGCATCGGCTTCGTGCGCGAAGGGGCGGAGGCGGCCGGGCGGGACTTCGCCGCCATCAAGATCATGGCCGCCGCGCCCGTTTGGGTTTCAGACGACCTCGCGGCGGCGCGCGAGCAGGTCCGCTGGTTCCCCGCGCTCGTCTCCAATCATGTGATGGACCTGATCGCGCGGTACGACCCTGCCGACCTGCCCCCGGAACTGACCGCGTACGTGCAGGATCGCGCCGGGTACGACTACCGGCACCACGCCGAAGTCGGCAGCGGCAACGCCGCCTTCGTCGCCGACGATGTCGTGGATCGCTTCTGCATCGTCGGCCCCGTCGCGGAGCACCACCGGCGACTGCGGGAGTTGGCCGACCTCGGTGTCCACCAGTTCAACATCTACCTGATGAGCGGCGACGAAGAAGCGACCCTCGACGTGTATGGGCGAGAGATCGTCCCGGCGTTGGATGCCAGGAGAGGGAATTAGCGCAGAGAGCGCAGAGGACGCAGAGTACACAGAGAGTCCACTTTTTTTATCTTCTCCGCGCTCTCTGCGCTCTCTGTGTGCTCTGCGTTTAATCCTTTTTTTCCGAGCAGTATTGGCAGTTCAACATTAAGGAGCAATCTCGATGCGCACAGTGATCAAAGGCGGGACGGTTGTCACGGCGAGCGATATGTACGCGGCGGATGTGTTGATCGAGGATGAAACAATCGCCGCGATTGGCCGCGATCTGTCCGGCGACGCGACGATTGACGCGGGCGGCGCGTACGTCATCCCCGGCGGGATTGATGTGCATACGCACCTCGAAATGCCCTTCGGCGGCACCGTCTCGTCGGACGATTTCTTCACCGGCCACCGGGCGGCGGCCTTCGGCGGCACGACGATGCACCTAGACTTCGCCATCCAGCCGAAGGGCGCGACGCTGCGCGAGACGTTCGATCTCTGGTCCGCCAAGGCGCGCGGCAAGGCGGCGATTGACTACAGTTTCCACATCGCGATCACCGACCTGCCCGATCGCGTAATGGACGAAATCCCGCAGTGCGCCGACTGGGGCATCACCAGCCTCAAACTCTTTATGGCCTATAAAGGCGCTTTGCAGGTGGACGACAGCACGCTTTTCCGCGCGCTCGAACAGGGGGCGGCGAATGGATTGCTCACCCTCGTCCACGCCGAGAATGGCGACGCGATTGACATCCTCGTCAAACAGGCCATCGCCGCCGGAAACCGCGCGCCCAAATACCACGCGCTTACCCGCCCGCCGGCGCTCGAAGCGGAGGCATCCAATCGCGCCATCCGCCTCGCGGAAGTGGCGGGCGCGCCCTTGTATGTCGTCCACGTCTCGTGCGAGGGCGCACTAGAAGCGGTACGGGCGGCGCGGCAACGCGGGCAGGCGGTCTACGGCGAGACGTGCGTGCAGTATTTCTTTTTCACCAAGGACGATCTTGCCCGCCCCGGTTTCGAGGGCGCTAAATATGTCTGCTCGCCGCCCTTCCGGGAGGAAAGCGATCAGCAGGCCTTATGGCGCGGCGTCGCGGACGACGGCTTGCAGGTGATCTCCACCGACCACTGCCCCTTCTGGTACGAAGGCGGCACGGACGGGCGAAGCGGCGGCAAGGAACTGGGCAAGGACGATTTCGCCCTGATCCCCAATGGCTGCCCCGGCATCGAGGACCGGCTGATGGTCCTTTATACCCACGGCGTGCGCGGCGGCAAATTTTCGCTCAATCGCTGGGTCGAACTCTGCTGCACCAACCCCGCCAAACTCTTCGGCATGTACCCTCGGAAAGGCACGATTGCCCCCGGCAGCGACGCCGATCTCGTTATCTGGGACCCGAACGCGACGCGCACCCTCGGTGTCGCGGGCCAGCATCAGCGCACCGACTACAATCTTTACGAAGGGATGGCAGTGACTGGCACGCCGCGCGTCGTCCTGTCGCGCGGGCGCGTGCTCGTCGAAAATGGCGCGTGGAAAGGCGAGCAAGGCGCGGGCCGCTTCGTTGCGCGGGAGCGGTTCGGTCGGGGAACCTAACTCCCCATGCACCACCGGGCAACGTGCCGGTCGGAATGTTCTGCCGCTCCGTGGTGTTACGTGAGTCAAGAAATTGGATGCGCCGCGTCGTCGCGATTGGCCCTTTCGCAGCCGACCGACTGGCGGGTATTCTTATCACCGGCCCGTTGTGTAGTCAGGGAAGATGGAGCGGCAATGCAACGCGGCTTGGGTGGACGAATCTATTACGGCTGGATCGTCGTCGGTATCACGGCGCTGACGCTGATCACCTCGGCGGGGGAGCGCTCCGTCCCCGGCGTGCTAATCCACCCGCTCGAACAGGAATTCGGTTGGAGCCGTGCGGGCATCTCGCTCGCGGTCGCGATCGGCCTGCTCCTGTTCGGCCTGATGGGGCCGATGACGGGACGGCTGATTGGCCGCCTCGGCGCGCGGCGCCTGATGATGGCGGGACTCCTGTTGATCGTCGTCAGCGCCGCGACGAGCGCGACGATGACGCAGTTGTGGCAACTCGATCTGCTCTGGGGCGTCGTCAGTGGCGTCGGCACCGGGATGGCGGCGACGGTGCTCGGTGCGGCGGTGGCGAACCGCTGGTTCGTCGAGCGGCGCGGCGTCGTGATGGGCATCTTCGGCGCGGCGACCTCCGCCGGGCAATTGCTCTTCGTGCAACTGAATGTCCGGCTCGTCGTCACGATCGGCTGGCGCGGCGCGGTGCTTGTGCTCGCCGGGGTCGCGCTCCTCGTCCTCATCCCGGTGCTTTTTTTGATGGAGAACAGCCCCGCCGATGTCGGCCTCGAACCGTACGGCGGCGCGCCGCAACCCGCAGCCGTGCCCGCAGCGGAACCCGCGGGCGGGATCATGGGCCGGGCGGTGCGCGTGCCGGAATTCTGGCTGCTGGCGGGCAGTTTCTTCATCTGCGGCGCGACCTCCAACGGCCT
>JALYXG010000226.1 GCA_030947205.1 Chloroflexota bacterium | reverse complement strand
GTTGTCGCTGCCGGCTTGGTCGCTGCGGCAGTAGGTGCGGTCGTCGCGCTGCTTCCGCCACCGCAGGCAGCGAGCACGAGGGGAAGGATTAACGTGAGCAGCGCGAACGATGTCACGCGCGCCCATGAGTGCCGACGGTGTTTCGGTACGATGCCCATTCCTGCCTCCGATTACTGCTGATCGCTCATCGTGGTATCCCGCTGAAAGAATGCTGCGTCACGTTGTGTGTGCTGCTACGGTCCCTCCTCCCGTCGAACCAGATGCCGGAGTTGTCATTGTCAAAGGCGCGGGAAACCGGAAAGGGTCGTCCGCGGCGCTCGTGTTCGCACGTCTGCGTCCCAGCGTGATCGCCACCTTGGGGATGTCGCAAGTGCATTTATCATACAGTGATGTGTCAAGAGTGCAGTGGCATGAGGACAGGCCCTTGCAATCGTACGTGGCGCACAGTCCGGGCGGCGCGAAAGTGCAGCGGTGTCCACCGGAACGGTAGCCTCGCTCATTAGTGGCATCCCGCGATTGCCTGCTGCTACACTCACGATCCGATGCGGCGACTGCGCCGGCGGGGATGGTGAGGCAATGATCGTACTGAACATTGTTTTTGTGCTGCTGGCAATCGGGGTGATCTACGGTGCGTTCGTCGTCCCGGTCTATAATTTCGCCACTCGGCCAGTCAAGGCGGGGCGCGACATCTTCATCGTCGTCTTTTCGGTGATCTTCACCGTGGCGATCCTACAAATCCTCTGGAGTATTCACGGCGATCTGCACCGCTGGCTCGGCTGACCGATCCGCGAGTTATCCACGCTGTCCACGAAACGGTGCATAACTGGAGTGCCATTTTCTCGATTGGGATGCGAAAAATACATAATTCTTCGCATCCATCGTCTCCTCATGATAAGGATATAACGACGCAATGATCTCGATTGAGCGGAACACAGTGGCAGGGTGGCGCCACGCCGTTCGCGAACCCGCGATGTCCGCTCCTTTCTGAGTCCTGGTGACTGAAAGCCTGCGGGTGCGGACGACGAATCAGGGACTGGGGAGAGTCGGGAGCGGTGTTTGGGGAATTCCCTGGTTAAAAAGGATCAGGAGATTCGTCGTCGCCGTAGGGGGTGTGGATAACGTGGATAAGCCGACTTTCCCCGCTGGGGTAAACAAAAACGGCATCCCCAAACCTGTCGAGGAGTTATCCACCTATCCACATTGGTCGTGGATAACCGCCGGATTTGACAAAATCTTGGGGATGGAGCGCTCCCTTCTCCGCCGACCGTCCACAGGTAGCCGATTCGCCCCCATTTCGCCCACCGGCTTCACACGGATTATCCACAATGTGGGCGACTTATCCACCGAAAAGCGGCGTTTATCCCCAGAAGGTGTGGAAAGTTCTGTTCTATGCCCACCGCACACTCTGTTCAAACGGACGCGTACGTACTATGCTTTTGTGGGGAACACAGTAGAGTAGAACAACGTCGAGGAGTTATCCACTGCCTCGATTGTCCACAAAGTGCCGGTGTACATGTGGATAATGCAGGCGGATTGTGGAAAGCGGTTCGTGGTAGAATGTGGCCACGATTCGGACAAGAATAAGGGGTGGAGAGATGCAGCGCGAGACTGATCCGGGGCCTGCTTCACAACCGATGAACTTTCGGACGGAATGGGCGAATCGCAAAGATTTGCCGCGCTTCAAGCCGCTGCCGGGGATCGAGATGGAAGTTTTCAGCGGCGGGCGGGCGATGATGAACTTCGTCATCATCGAACCGGGCGGTGTCGTCGGCTGGCACAGCCACCCGCACGAGCAGTGCGGCACTGTGATCGCCGGGGAGATTCATCTGCGTGTTGGCACGGAAGACGCCGAGCCGTGGGTGCTGCATGTCGGGGATGTTTACGCGATTGCCCCGAACACGCCCCATAGCGCGACCGTCGGGCCGGAGGGTGTCACCGCCCTCGATATCTTCGCCCCACCGCGCGAGGATTACATCGCGCAGGCAATGGGTGGGCGAAACACCGCTGAGGGGACGTATCTCGCGGGAACACCGCCGCAATCGTAGCGGAACGACAAACGGACCGGTGCAGCCCGTCAGCCTGTTCCGGCGGGCAGCGTTCGTGGAAGAAAAGGGGGAGCGGATGTACGAAGTGGGGACGCGGGTGGTCGTCATGAGCCGGGGGCGCATTTCGGTGGGCGATATCGTTGGAGTGCATGATGATCCGTCGAAGCCGGGCTACGATGTGCAGTTCGGCGAGTTCCGCACCGTCACCTACGATACAAAATCGGTGATCCGCTACACCGCCGGTCGGTTCGATGCGCTAAACAACGCGCTGGACGCGATCTTCGCCGGATTCCAGTCCGAGGACGGTACAAACAAGCCCGCCCGCAAATAATGCCGCTTCGCTCGTCGCCCCAGGAAACAAACGATGTTGTGGCGGGACCCGGTCTCATGACCGGGTCCCGTCATTGCTAAAACAAATCGCCTATCCCCGATGGTCGTCGGCATCTTTCGAGACGGCCGGGGTCGTCGCAGGCGAGGCGCTCAGGACATGGATGCCCGTGCCGCCGCCCGTCGTCGCTGTGGGGGCTATTGCCGGGGCAGCATTCGCCGTGTTGAGCGCCGTCGCGGTGTTCGCTGCCGGAGCGGCGACTGGAGCCGGTGCAGGCTGCGCAACTGCCGTGGTCGCGCTGGCTGGCGCGGCGACTTCCTTCACACGGTAGGGCGACCCGACCACGATCGGCTTGCCGCCGGGCGCCACGACCGCATAGTTGCCGCTAAATACCCCGGTCGAATAGGGGAAGCCACCGAAGAACGGGAATGCGCCGAGGCAGGCAAAGTTGCCGACCGGGCAGCCGTTGTTGACGAAGCCATTGTTGTTGACGAAGTTCGGGTATACACCGTTGAAGAAGCCGTTGTTGGCAAAGTTGCCGTTGACGTAGCCGCCGAAGCCGTAACCGTAGTCGGGGAAGACCGGGTAGATGCGCTGCCCCGTCGCCGCACAGACATCAATCAGGGTGCCGGAGGCATCGGTGACGACCGAGACGACCCCATTGCAGTAGCGGGGGTCGAAGTAAGTGCTGACGACGGTGTTGGCGGGGTAGCCGGTGGCGGTGGTGGTGGGGGCGACGTAGGTGGGGTAGCCGCTGGTGGTATTGGAGACGGGGGTGCCGGTGCCGGAGTTGTAGCAGGTGAAGTAGTTGATGCAGATCGTGCTGTCGTACGTCGTCGGGGCTGCCGC
>JALYXG010000030.1 GCA_030947205.1 Chloroflexota bacterium | reverse complement strand
GTTGCATGCATCCCCCGGCGCATCTGTCACCCTCGGTGGACCGCTGTTGAGGGGTAACGGGGAAGGGATAGGCGCGATGGCGGAGACCGTCACACGGACGAATGAACCACCGATGGACTTGCTCGGGCAAATGGGGCAGGCGGCCCGCAGCGTGGATGTCAACTACTTCAACTACGATCCCGAAGACACGAGCATTTCCTTCGCCGGTGGTCTGCCGGACCCGGAGTCATTGCCCACCAGCGATGTCGCTGAAGCGACGGTGAAGGCGCTCGCGGAGCACGGCACGACCGCCCTCCAATACGGGCGCGTCGGCGGCTATCTCCCGCTCGTGGATTTTCTGCGTGCCAAACTGAAGCGCACGCAGATGATGGACATCCCCGAAGATGGCATCCTGCTCACTGCCGGTTCGATGCAGGCGCTCACCTTCGTCGTCAACCTGCTCGTTGATCGCGGCGACACGATCATCAGCGAGGACCCGGTCTGGCCGGGCGGCGTCGGCCTTTTCAATATGATTGGCGCGAAGATCGTCACCGTGCCGCTGGACGATCAGGGTATGCAGGTGGATGTGCTGGAGGAACGGCTGGCGGCGCTCAAGGCGCAGGGCATCCGGCCCAAGTTCATCTACACCCTGCCGACCTTCCAGAACCCGGTCGGTGTCACCGCGCCCGTCGAGCGCCGCCTGCGCCTCCTCGATCTCGCCGAGGAATACAACACCTTTGTTTTCGAGGACGACGCCTACAACGACCTGCGCTTCGACGGCGAGCCTTTGCCCGCGATCTATGCGCTCGACCGGCAGCGGGGCGGTAACCGCGTCATCTCGATCGGTACCTTCTCGAAAATCCTTGGCGCGGGGATGCGCATCGGCTGGGTCGTCGCGCCACCGCAACTGATCGGCAAGATTGGCGGACTGAAGGGCGATGGCGGTGTCAGCCCGTTCGCGACGACGGCGACAGCGGAGTTCTGCCTGGCGGGCAAGTTGGAGCCGCACATCGAAACGCTCAAAGGCATCTATCACCGCAAGCGCGACGCGATGGTCAGCGCGCTCGAAGAGCATATGCCGGAAGATGTGACGTGGACGGTACCGGACGGCGGCTTCTTCATGTGGCTGACGCTGCCGGAAAATATTAACACGGCGAAACTGATGCCGCTCGCCGCGCAGGAAGGGATTGACTACCTGCCGGGCGTCGCCTGCCGCTTCGGCGGCGCGGGCACGAACGCCATCCGGCTTTCCTTCAGTGTGATGACGGAAGAACAGATCCGCGAGGGCATCGCGCGCCTCGGCAGACTCATTCACCGCGCGATGTCAGGGCAAATTCAGGACTAAGGACTGAGGACTGAGGACTAAGCGAGACGTGAACCCACTTAGTCCTTCGTCCTTAGGCCTCACTCAGAGGGGACTCGGGATGAGCGTTAATGTGGGCGTGTTTATTGATGTATCGAATCTTTTCTATTCCGCGCGCAGCATGGGCGTGGAGGTAAATTACATCCGGCTTTTGGAGCATGTGACGCGCAACCGGCATCTGATCCGGGCGAGCGCGTACACGGGCATTGACCCGGAGAACGGCAGCCAGCGGCGGTTCGTGGACTTTCTCAGCGCCAATGGCTACCGCGTCGTTTGCAAGGACATCCAGAAGCACGAGAGTGGGCGCGTCAAGGCGGACCTTGATGTCGAGATGACGCTGGATGTCTACATGATGTCCGACAAGTTCGATGTCGTCGTGCTGATTACAGGCGACGGCGATTTCAAGCGACTCGTCGAGGTCGTGCAGCAGAAGGGCGTGCGGGTCGAGATCGTCGGCTTCGGCGCGAGCACATCGAGCGATCTGATCGCGATGGCCGACCAGTTCACCGAGATTAGCACGATCCCCGAAATCTTCCGCAACAGCAGCGCGCCGCAACCGACGAATGGCGATGTCCCCGCCGCCTCGCGCGATGTCTTGAACGGCAGTTCTTTCGCGCTCAACCGCCCTCGCCCGGCCTGAGCACACGGATGACGAGTGCGACTAGCCCCATCACACCCGCCGATGAAACCGAACTCGATCCGGCGTCGCGATACGATGTGCGGGCGGATGCCGCCCGCGCGAGTGTCTTGCAACGGTATGCATGGGGAGCGTTCAAGGAGCAACACGGCTGGCACGTCGCGCGGGACGCGGGCGACGGATTCGCGGTGCAGATACTCCTGAAGCGTAAGTTCGGCATCACGATTGGCTACGTGCCGCGCGGCCCGGCGGTGGATTGGCATGACGCCGATGCAGTTGCCCGCTGCTTCGGCGTGCTCGATGCCTTATGTAAGCGCGAAGGTGTCGCTCTCGCGCTGATCGAGCCAGATACGATGCTGCCTGCGGATTTCG
>JALYXG010000735.1 GCA_030947205.1 Chloroflexota bacterium | reverse complement strand
CCCTGCCGCCACCAGAAGACCTTCTGCGTGTACAAGCCATTTGCGTATGGCAACTTTCCCCATGTCCCGTCCGCGCGCAGCATCGTCCAGAGCGACGCTCCACCGTACCAGAATTCACCGGCATAGAGCGGTGGCGGCGTTGGTGAATACGGCGATGGCGGGATGAAGGGCGGATTCGCGGGCTGTGTGATGGGAGACGACGCCGGTGGAACCGCCGCGACGGTCGCCGATAGAGCGACTGGTTTAGCATTGGACGCTATCGTTGGAATGGCAGGCGGCGTCTCCGTCGGCATCACGGTGTGACCGCCCGCCTCACCATTCGATGGAGGGGTACACGACGCGAGCAGGAACGGGAGGGCGACGATCAACAGCAGGCGCTGCCGGCGGAGCATAACTTTTTCCTTTCGAGAATTCTGTCCCTCCCTTTACGTACACCGCAGATCGCCGGGCGGTTCCCATCCAAGGCGGTTATCTCGGCTGCCTCGGAACTGTAGCCATCACTTCTCTGAATGCCCGTTGCTGGGACATCAGGATGTGGTGCTCCCGGGGCTGTCACCCGTCGCCCTGCACCATGCGCTCGATGGTTTTCATCGAGAGGTAGAGGCGGTATTCGTCATCCAATACCCGCGTGAAGTCGTAGTGTTCGTAGAATGTGCGGGCGGTGTCGTCCTTCGCGTCCACGATCACCGCCACCGCGCCGATGATCGCACTCTGCTCCCAACTTCGCCGCAGCGCATCGAGGAGCAGCATCTCCCCATACCGCCGAACCCGATAGCGGCTGTCCACCGCGAGACGACCCAGCAGGATCGCCGGTAATGGATCGTAGCGGGGCAATTTCTTCAGGAACTCCTGCGGGATTGCCTGCGGTCGGATGCTGAATGCGCCGAGTGTGTAATATCCCGCGACATGCGCCGAGGCCTCATCGTAGAGTACCCAGACGGCCGCCGCCCGGCTCCGCACGTCCTGCCGCGCGTAGCGTTGGAAATACGTGTCCAGCGCTTCGACGCCGCACGAGAACGCCACTCGGTCGTGATGATTGCCGAGTGGCTGGAAGACCGGCTGCGCGGGCGGCACCGATTACTCGTTCACAAACGCGCGGTAGCGACGCCACGCGGCATGGAGCGCATCACTCGGTTCCGGCGGGTTGATTAATGCCTCGATGAACGCCTCACTCGCGCGCGGCGAGAGCGTCATCGTTTGCTGCTCGCGTAGAACGGTTTCCGCCTCGCGTTCCGCGCTGCCGAGCACAAATTCCGTGAGCGATTGATGCCGGGCGGCGGCGGCGCGCTTCAAGCGCTCCTTCCGATCCGGGTCAATCCGCAGGTCAAGCCGGACTTCCCGGCGTTCGGTGCGTGCAGCGCTCATGATGTATATTCCTTGTCTTTGCGATTCTCGGCTTTGACCCTACTATTCAATTGTACAGCATTTGTCTGTACGCTTCCAGTAGCGCAATCGCACAACAAAGCGCGCCGTTGTCGGGGGCGTTGGGATGCGGTATCGTTCGATGTGCGCTTTTCCACAAGGGATACGTACATGATTTGCTTCTCATTGTCACGAACGGACGACACGCAATGGCCCGGACACTCATTCTCCCGCGACCCACCCTGCCGGTGCCGCCACACAGCGATGCGACGGAACTTTTGGACGCGCCCGGCGCGATCCCCGCGCCGACGCTCGCGCACAACCTGCGCGATATTCGGCGCGTCAATCGTTTCGCGGGCGGCACGGCGGTCGTCTTGCGCCATTTGCCCGAACTGCTCGGCGATGTTTCCCGTGGAACGACGGTGACATTGCTGGACATCGCCACCGGTTCCGGCGACATCCCGCGTGCGCTCGTCCGCTGGGGCAGGCGGCGCGGCTACGATCTGCGCGTGCTGGCGACCGACATCAGCGAGGATGTGCTGGCAGTCGCGCGGCGCGAGACGGCAAACGAGCCGTCAATCGTTGTCGAGGCGTGCGACGCCCGCGCCCTCCCTTATCGCGACGGCGCGTTCGATGTTGCCGTCTGCTCACTCGCTCTCCACCACTTCCCGCGCGCCGATGCGGTCGCGGTGCTGGCGGAGATGGGGCGCGTCGCCCGGCGCGGCATCATCCTCAATGACCTCGTCCGCACATGGCCGGGATATGTGGGCGCGTGGCTGCTCGGCAATGCGACGACGCGCAACCCCCTCACCCGCCACGACGCGCCGCTTTCCATTCTCCGCGCCTTCACGCCGGATGAGTTGGCGGCGATGGCGCGGGAGGCGGGACTGACGAGTATCGAAGTGACACCGCACCTTTTCTGGCGGATGGCGCTCGTCGCGCGGCGGTCGGCATGGTAGGAGCGGTCGTTGAGTCGCGCGATGTCGTCGTCGTTGGGGGCGGGCCGGCGGGCGCGGCGACGGCAATCCTGCTCAAGCAAGCCGGGCATGACCCACTCCTGCTCGATAAGGCGACGTTCCCGCGCGACAAACCGTGCGGCGAGTACAGCAGCCCGCAGACGATTGAAATTCTGCGGCGGCTCGGCGTCGCGGCGGCGGTCGAGGCGTTGCCGCCGCATCGGCTCCACGGGATGCGTGTCTACG
>JALYXG010000717.1 GCA_030947205.1 Chloroflexota bacterium | reverse complement strand
GTCTTCGCCCAGCCCGACGCGAAGGGTGCGCGCGACCAGTGGCGGCGGATGGCAGGTGGCTTCCGCGACCGCTTCCCGCGTCTCGCCGACCTGCTGGATGATGCCGAGAGTGATGTGTTGGCGTATTTGGCCTTTCCGCAGGCGCACTGACGGCAAATCTGGTCGAACAATCCCTCGGAACGGCTGAATAAGGAGGTGAAGCGACGCAGCGGGTGCCCTTTGGGCAGGATGGTCGGGATTTTCCCAAATGAGGGAGCGGTGATTCGTTTGGTCGGGGCGATCTTGGCGGAGCAGCACGATGAATGGCAGCTGAGCCGCTGCCACTTCAGCGCGGAATCCCTCGCGCTCGTGGCAGTTCGATAATTCGAGGATTCGACGGACAGACCCGGAGCATGACACCCTTTGACCGATTTCCACACTCAACGGTGTCAGTAGCGGGCAGATAATCCCCAAAAGTCGCGGGCAGGAATTCCCCACGTTGGTCGCGATGTCCCTCCTGCGTCATGCTGGTTCGATCAATCAGCGTGACGTGGGGAGGAGCAACGATGGTACCAGTGGAGGAGCGCTTTATGATTCACGATCTCTATCGCAAGGGAGTCTCCATCAGCGAGATCGCGCGCCGTACCGGTCATGACCGGAAGACGGTGCGCTCCCTGCTGCATCAACCCGTCGTGCCTGCGGTCATGCCCATCGCCCCGCGCCCGCGCAAGATCGATCCTTACCTCCCCTATCTCGAGCAGCGGATCGCCGACGGTGTGCTCAATGGCCGGAAACTCTGCCGCGAGTTGCAGGCGCGCGGCTATCCCGGGCAGGAAACACAGGTGCGCATGTTTCTCAAGCCGTATCGCCGCGCGCGGCACGCGGCGGCGACCGTCCGCTTCGAGACCGCGCCGGGTGAGCAGGCACAAGTCGATTGGGGCCACTTCGGCTTCATCGAGCACCGGGGACGCCGCCGTCCGCTCTATGCTTTCGTGATGACCCTCGGCTTCTCGCGGGCGATGTATCTGGAGTTCACCGTCTCCGCTGACAGCGCCTGGTTCCTGCGCTGCCATCTGCACGCCTTCCGCTATTTCGGCGGCGTGCCGCAGCAGATGCTGCACGACAATCTCAAGACCGCCGTCGTCGCGCGCGACGCGGACGGCACGATTCACTGGCATCCGCCCTATCTCGACTTCGCCCACTATTACGGCTTCACGCCCCGACCCTGTCGGCCGTATCGGGCACAGACGAAGGGGAAGGTGGAGAGCGGCGTCAAGTATGTGCGCGGCAACTTCTGGGTCGGCCTGACCTTCACCGACCTCGCGGACCTCAATGGGCAGGCGCGCGTCTGGCTCGACGCCGTCGCGAATGTGCGGATGCATGGCACGACGGGCATCCCGCCCTTCACCCGCCTCGCCGACGAAACACTCCGCTCGCTCGTCGGCACGCCGGACTACGACACGAGCGTCGTCGGCTATCGCTACAGCAGCGCCGATTGCTTCGTCAGTTACGACGGCAACTACTACTCGGTCCCGGCCGCAGTCGCGCGTCACCGCCTACTCGTGCGGGAAACCGAGCGCGAGGAGTTGATCATCAGCGGCGCGGACGGCGGCGAACTCGCGCGGCATCGGCTCGTGGGCGGCACCAATCAACGGGTGATCATTCCCGCCCACTACGCCGACCTTGCCACGCGGACGCGACCATCCGTCCGGTCAGAGGCGATGCAACGCCTCGCGACGGTGCCGACCAATGCGTTTCTGCCCGATGCACCCGCCGTCGAGGTGCGGTCGTTGCATGAGTATGATCGCCTGATCGGGATGCAGCGATGAGCGATCTCGTCTATGCCCGCGTCCAGTCGCACTTCGCCCGCCTCAAACTGAACCGGCTGCCCGACTGCCTCGACCCGATCGCCGAGGAGGCGACCAAGCGGCAGGCGACCTATGTCGAGTTCCTCGACCACCTGTTGAGCGCCGAGATCGCCGCCCGTCTCGAACGGGACATCGCGATGAAGATGAAACTGGCCCATTTCCCGGTGATCAAGACGCTCGAGGGGTTCGACTTCGCCTTCCAACCCTCGATTGATGAGCGACAAATCCGCGAACTGGCGACCTTGCGCTTCGTCAATCACGGCGAGAATCTGCTCTTGCTCGGTCCACCGGGGACGGGCAAGACCCATCTCGCCATCGCGCTGGGGATGTTGGCGATCAGCCAGGGCGTGAGCGTCTACTTCCTGACCGTCGCGGACCTGTTGGACATCGTGCAGCGCGATGCGAAGGAAGATCGGCTCGCGCATCGCTTGCAAGCCTTCTGTCGTCCGAAACTCTTCATCCTCGATGAGATGGGCTACTTCCCGCTCGACCGCTTGGCGGCGCAGTTCCTCTTCCAGCTGGTCAGCCGCCGCTACCAGAAGACGAGCCTGATTATTACCTCGAACAAGAGTTACGGCGACTGGGGCGAGATCTTCGCGGATCAGGTGCTCGCCTCGGCGATCCTCGACCGCGTATTGCACCACTCGACGACGGTCAACATCCGGGGCCAGAGTTACCGGTTACGCGAGAAACGGCAGGCGGGCATCTTCCACGATCTGACGCTGCCGAGAAAGGAGGAGTGAGCGAAGAATCGAATGATCGAAAGGTCGAACATTTGTCTGAGGAATTCCGATCCGCTACTTTTGGGGAATTCCTGTCCGCTATTGACACAAGCCTGCGTCCTCTTCCTGGATACATTGTGCCCGAACGTTTCGCAGGCTGGAAAAGCCCATGCTATCGGGAAGGGGACGCAGGCTGATGAACCTTCACTGGCTGAATCGGTAATCCGGGAACGCAGGCTGGAAAGACTACGCTACCGGATACTTCGCTCCAATCTCATCACTGAGTTGCGCGAGGTAGCGGCGCATGAATACGGTGCGGCGCTCCGCTTCCGCGCGACCGGCGCGTGTTTGCATCGTGTCGCTTAGGGTCAGCAACTTGACGAAGAAGTGATCGAGGACATTCTCGCGGTCATCGGCGGTGCGCGCGACGGGGAATGGCTCGCTCGCGTCGTAGAGTGGCTTGCCCATCGCACCGCCGAGCATCAGCGTCCGCGCGATGCCGACC
>JALYXG010000212.1 GCA_030947205.1 Chloroflexota bacterium | reverse complement strand
CGAGGTATTGCATCTATTTCTCCTATTTCCATCCCGCTTGTGGAGTTACCCCGCTTTCGTGGGTCAACTCCACAGCAGGTTTACTGTGGAGTTTCCGCAACTTGTTCGCATAATATTTTTACATCTGTAATCAATAGCGCGTCACCATCGTCTCCGTGTCGGGAATGCCGCTCGCGAGCGTGATGCGCTTCCATTCCGCGACATCGAAGGAGACGCGACAAAATTCGATGCTGAACCGGCGTTCATCCGCCGACAGGATAGCGTATTCCGCCCACGGATCGGCGTGCAAAACGCCGCCTGATTGGCGCGTGTTGTAGACGAACCCGACGCTTCCCGGATTGAAGAAGAGCGAATCATCGAGGCGTCGCAGTTGCTGCAAATGCGTGTGCCCGCCCGTGAGGATCGCGGGCAGGTACGCACCCAGATACCCACGCACCTCCTCATCCGGCGTATTGGGAAAAATGCGGTCGTGAAATGAGGCGGGGGAGCCATGGAAGCAGAGAAAACGGCGATTCCCCGGTAGAGAGAACTCCACCGTTGGGTGGAAGGCCGCGATGAACGCGCGATCCGCCTCGGAGAGTTGCGCGAGCGACCAATCCCGCGCAGCATATTGCTGCGCCGACACCGCTTCGTTCCCGTCGGCACCGGTCAGAAGGAAGGCATCGGCGTTGCCGAGCACGACAGGGCATCCCAGTTCCTGCAGGCGCGCGACGACTTGAGCCGGTTGTGGGCCGCCCTGGATCGCGTCACCGAGACAGACCAGCTGATCGAAGGGGTGCGCCTCCAGATCGGCTAGCACCGCATCGAACGCGACGCAGTTGCCGTGCATGTCAGCTATCACCGCGATACGCATGTTGGTTTCCCTTCTTCGTTACACGGACACATCTGTCAGGCCGTGCCCCACAGGATAGAGCGGCCCGACGCTGACCGGCAAATGGCCGCGCGGCGGCAAGGCGCCCGCACAGATCGCGGCGGCGACATCGAGCGAGGCGGGGAGATCACCATACGTGGCGATGCGGGCGGCGGCCCACGGGATGTCCGCGAGGTCATACGGGGCACGGAGGGAGATGACAATTGTCGGCTTCTCCGCAATTTGCACGAACTTGAGCGCATTGGCTTGGTCAGCAAAGAGATTCGCGTCCCGCACCCCGACGATCAGCACATCCGCCTCTTGCGCGCGCGCCATCATCTCGTTCAGCGCTCCCGACGAAAGTGGAGATATTTCTTTCGCTTCCACCGCGATGCCGCGGACATTCGCGAACCGCCGCTTGAATGCGTCGAGGACGGGCGACGGGGCAGATTGCCCCTCCTCGGCGGCATGCGCGGCTGGGAGCGTGAACTCGATCACGGCGAGGGACGCATCCGTCGCGAGGGGGAGCGCGCCCGGTCGCGCATCGAGCAGCGTCACACCCGCCTCGGCGACTGCGCGCACGAGGTTGCCATGTGACCCGATAACTTCCACGGACACGCTCGGCTGCCCGGCGAGCCATTGCTTCAAGTGCAGCACACGGCGCACGGAGGCATCCACCTGCGTCATCGGCAAGCGGCCATTGCCCACCGCATCACGCAACCCGGCGATAATCGCCGCTTCATCACGCACCAGCAGCGGCTCAACGATGTCGTTCCCCGCGATTACTGCCGCCACACTCCCGGCAACGATGCCGTAATGATCGTCAATCGCGTGCATCATCATCGCGTCGCTGATGATGACGCCCTCGAAGCCCATCTCCTCGCGCAAAAGGCCATTCAGGATGCGGGGCGAGAGCGTCGCGGGGAGGCCGTCCGGTTCGAGCGCGGGGAAGCGGATGTGCGAGGTCATCACGAGCGGCACGCCTGCCCGGATCGCGGCGGCGAAGGGCGGCAACTCGACGGCGCGGAGCCGGGCGAGGTCGTGCGGGATCGTCGGCAGGGCGAGGTGCGAGTCCACCTGCGTGTCGCCGTGGCCGGGGAAATGTTTGGCAGTCGCCGCGACACCCGCATCCCGCAGTCCGCGCGCGAAGGCGACGACCATCTCACCCACTCGCTCCGGCGATTCGCCGAACGAGCGCGTGCCAATTACCGGGTTGAGCGGGTTATTATTGACGTCCGCGACGGGCGCGAAATCGGTATTGATGCCGAGCGCGCGCAGTTCCCGCCCGACCGCGAAGCCGATCCGCTCGACCAGCGCGGTATCACCCGTCGCGCCGAGGGCCATCGCGCTCGGCGTCAACGTTGCCTCCGCCATCAAACGCCGGACACGCCCGCCCTCCTGATCCACGCCGATAATCGGCGGCAGACCATCCAGCGTCAGCGATTCGTGGATCGCCGTCGCCAATGCCAGCGTCTGCGCAATCGAGACGATGTTCCGACTGAACAGCACGACGCCCGCGTATCGCCCCGCCCGCAGACGCGCCGCACTCTCCGCGTCTATCGCCGTGCCGGGCAATGTCGCCATCACCAGTTGCCCGATCTTCTGTTCGGTGGTCAAGCGCGGAAGAATGTTCTCTACTGTCACGGATATTCCCGCCTCACCCCTTCACCGCGCCCATCCGCACGCCCTCGATGAAGTAGCGCTGAAAGATCAGGAAGAAGACGATCATCGGCAAGGCCGCGAGCGCCGCACCCGCGAAGATCAGGCCGAAATCGGTGCGAAATTCCCCTTGCAGGCTAGCAACGCCGACTGGCAGCGTGTAATGCTGGCTTTTTTGCAGCACAATCAGCGGCCAAAGGAAGTCGTTCCAGTAGCGCACGAATGAGAAGATCGCCAGCGCGCCGAGGGCGGGCTTGGAGAGCGGCACGATGATCCGCCAAAAGACGCCCGGCTCGGTGCAGCCGTCCATCCGTGCCGCCTCCTCCAACTCGGACGGCAAGGTCTGGATGTATTGCCGCATCAGGAAGATGCCGAAGACATCCGCCGTGCCCGGCAGGATAACCGCGAGGATGTTGTTGATGAGGTGCAGTTGCCGCGCGACCACGTAGAGCGGCACGAGCGTGACATGCGACGGGATCATCAGCGTGCTGAGGATCAGCCAGAAAAAGAAGTTGCGGCCCGGAAAGCGCTTCTTCGCAAATGCATACCCGGCCATCGTGTCGAAGAGCAGATGAAAGGCGGTAACGCTCAAACTAATCAGCAG
>JALYXG010000201.1 GCA_030947205.1 Chloroflexota bacterium | reverse complement strand
GGAACTCCGCATCGCGGTCGCGCGCGATCTGCTCGCCGCCGAGCAAGCCGAGAATAAATCCCTCCGCGCTGCCGAGCGAGTGGAAGGCGAGGACATAGAGGCTGTTCGTCGCTTCCGCCGGCGGTCGCCAATTCAGCCCTTCTGTGTCCTGTCCATCCAGGCAACGCATAATGCGCTCGATGGCGTTGCAGATTGGGCTGGCGAAGGCGACGATTTCGGGTGTTGCGGTAACGGATGTGCTCATGGCGCTTCCTTTCTGTCGGCAGGAGAATGATTCGCGCGCTGATTCTCCACGAGATCGAGCAATTCCGCGAGGGGCAAATCGGCGAGCGACGTGAGGCGGAGGTCTGCCGCGCTCACATCGAGGTCGCGTGTCATCGCATTCGGGATGGCGACGCAGAACAAGCCCGCCGCCTTCGCCGCCGCGATGCCGTTCGGGGAGTCTTCGAGCGCGATGGCCTCCGTCGCGTCCAATCCGAGCGCATCGAGCGCGGCGAGATACAACGCCGGGTCGGGCTTGACGCGCTCGACATCCGCCGATGTTTTGATCGCATCAAAATGGATGCGCAAGCCGAGCCGTTCGAGGTGCCCCAGCACCCACTCCGGCGACGACGCAGACGCCAACCCGACCTTCAAGCCACGCTGTTTCGCCGCCGCGATGCATTCCTCGACGCCCGGCAGGATCGCTTGCGCGATCACCCGCTCGTGGAATCGTTTGCGCCGCCGCTCGCGCACGTCCGCGCGGTCAATTGCCTGGCCCGCCCGCTGCTCTAAATAGTCGTAGAGGTCGAACGACGATGCCGTGCCGATCAGCGGCGTCCACTCCGCGAGCGGCAGTGACACACCATGCTCAACGAACATCTCCTGCCAACTCTCGAAGTCGGGCAACTCCGTATCGAGGATCAGCCCATCGAAGTCGAAAATCAACCCACGAATCATCTCACCTCCGGGAACTGACAAACCGGGGAGAACCGCAGAGACGCAAAGGACGCAAAGAGGGATGAGGGGAAGGAACAATTTATGGGAACCCGCAAACATGGGATGGTAAACCGATATTCTTCCATTGCTTCTTCCCCCTTTGCGATCTCTGCGTCCTCTGCGTCTCTGCGGTTCTCCCCGGTTTCAGTCCTGTAAGACGAAGCGCTGGATGGCTTCGGCAACGCCGGTGGAGCCGTCGTCCCGTCGCGAGCGTCACATGGACACCACGCGCCGCCGCTTACCGGATCGCCGTGCGCACGCCGGGCGACACCGCTCCGGCGGAAGTCAGCAGCGTGCCGTCCACATCGAGCGCAATCAATCGAATCGCCATGTCACCCCTTTTCGCTTCCGCACGCAGCATAGCAGAGCAATGCCGTTGACATTATGATGGCACGACGAGGACAAACCGGGGATGCATACCGCAGAGGCGCAGAGAGCGCAGAGAAGGCAGAGGGGAGGAGAAAAGAGATAGAGAAAATATGCATCAATGGGCATACGCCTCACGTCTCTTCTCCAGCCCATAAATCTCTGTGTCTCTCTGTGATCTCTGCGTCCTCTGCGCTTCTGCGGTTCTCCTCGGTTTCGCCGGTTTGCCCGTATGCATGAAAGGGATGGATGGATGGACGAGCGGAAGACGATACCGGGCATCTGGCGGCTGGATGGGCGGGCGGCAATTATCACGGGCGGCGGGGGATTGGGGACGCCGATCGCGCACGGCCTGATCGCCAGCGGCGCGACGGTGCTCGTCGCGGATCGCGACGGCGACCGGGCGGAATCGCTCGCCGCCGAATTGCGCGCGGCGGGCGGCGATGCTCTTGCCATGCCGGTGGATGTGCTGGACGAGTCGCAGGTGGACGGGATGGTACAGCGGGCGGTGGATCGGTGGGGCCGTCTCGACATCCTCATCAACACGGCGGGCGGTGGCAGCCGAGGCATGGCGCTCGGCTACGACCGCGCCAGATTCGATGAAATCCTCACGCTCAATGTGACCGGCACCTTCCTTTGCTGCCGCGCCGCCGCCCGCGTGATGATCCCGCAGGGCGATGGTCGGATCGTAAATTTTGCTTCCATCGCGGGGCTGATCGCCTATCCGGGGAACCCGGCGTACATCGCCAGCAAGGGGGGCGTCGTGCAGATCACGCGCTCGCTCGCCATCGAGTGGGCGACGACGGGCGTGCGCGTCAACGCCGTCGCCCCCGGAGTCTTTGCGACGGCCCCGGTCGCGCGGCAAGTGGCAGGCGAACCGGAATTCTACGATGCCTTCCGCGCTAAGCACCCGCTCGGTCGTTTCGCCGACCCGCCGGAAATCGTCGGCCCCGTCCTTTTCCTGTGTTCCGATGCCTCATCGTACGTCACCGGCCATGTGCTGGCGGTGGATGGTGGCTATACGGCGCAGTAACGGCGCGCATCTGATTCCCGGAGGGCGCATGAGATGCGCCCCTACCGATGCACTTGCCGCGGTGTATGTTGAACAGCCCGCGTCAATCGTTGTAGAGATGCACAGCCGTGCGCCCGGTTTGCCAAACGTCGCTACGCGAACGGAATGTCCAGTTCGTCCGCCAGTTGCTGCAAATCTTCGACGACGGCGGGGTGGAGAGGGATGCCGTTGGCGCGGCGGTCGTCTTCGGCTAGCCATTCGGGTTCACCGGGGGTGAGGACGCGGTCGTGGCCCGGGGCAGGCGGGCAGGATTTCAGCATCTGCATGTACGCATCGAACCGGGCGGCGTACTGCTCCCACGGCACAAAGGCATCAATCCGCCACGCGCTGAACATGTGCGCCGTATGGGTTGCTTTGGCTGTCCGCTCGATCTGCGTGTTTTCCGCGCTCACCTTGCCGCCGGAAAGCAGCCCGGCGAAGAGGTCCACCGCGACATTGAGGCCGTACCCCTTTTGGCTGCCGTGCTCGCGGTCTCCGCCGAGCGGATTGAGGTACTTGGCGTCGAAGGGGCTGGTCGTCGGCTGGAAGTGTTCATCCAATGCCCAACCGCTCGGAATGTCGTGGTTCTCGCGGCGGGCGATCTCCAACTTGCCGCCCGCGACAACACTGGTGGACATGTCAATCATGAACGGCCGCTCGCGGTCGCCGCCGGGGAAGGCGATACAGATTGGATTCGTGCCGAGGATGCCCGCCGCGCCGAAGGTCGGCACGATGAACGGCCCGGTCGTCGTCATCGTCATGCCCGCGAAGTTCTCCGCGACGGCCATCAGCGGGTAGTAGTAGAGCGAGCCGTAATGGTTGCTGTTGCGCATCGTCACCGTCGCGACGCCGTTCTCGCGCGCTTTCTCGATGCACCGCTGCATCGCGTATTTGCCGATGACCGGGCCGGAGCCGTTGTCGCCATCGAGGACGAGCGTGCCTGGCGTTTCGGAGACGGTGGCGATGCGCGGCTCCGGGTTCGTCAGGCCATCGCGCAGCCGCGTGACGTACATCCGTAAGCGGGGCACGCCGTGCGAGTCAATCCCCCGGATGTCCGCGCCAGTCAGGACATCGGCCATCGTTTCGGCGTCCTGCTGCGTCAGCCCGACGCGCAGAAAGGCACGGACGGTGAAGTCCATCAGCGACTGAATGGGGATACGCGCGCGGTTCTCGGTGTCAGCGGGCATCTGCTTCTCCTCCTTGCTTCTTCCTTTCGGTCGGTTTCTCATGGCGCGGAGTATGGCGCGATGACGGATGATGACGCAAGCGGGGGACGGGCCATCCCTATCCCCGATCCAGCTCCTCCAATACCGGCGCGAAGGCGTCGATGCCGGCGAGGGTGCGTGGCGTGAGCCAGATCTGGACGTGCGACACACCGTTGCGGGCGTAGTCGCGCAAGGCGTCGGCGATCTGCACCGGCGTGCCTTCGAGGGGTTCGACGCCGCCCGCGATCTGCTCGCCGAGCAGTGCAACGCGAACACCGGCGGTGCGCCCAAGTGTGGTGGGGTCGCGACCGTACTGGACGCACGCGGCGTCAATCGCCTCACGCAAAGGTGGTAGCACATCGGGCCAGTTGCGACCGTAGCACAAAAAACCATTCCAAAGGTCAGCATACTGCGTCGTGAGACGGAGCATTCGCTTGCCGGTCAGGAGGGTGCCGATCAGAATCGGCGGGCCGTCCGGACGCGGGCCGCGCGGTTCGAGCGTCAGGTCGTTCACCTCGTAGTATGTGCCGTGGAAGTCGCAGTAGCCCTTACGCAGCAGTGACGTGATGATCGTGAGCGCCTCCTCGAAGCGGCTGACGGCGTGATCGAAGGGGAAGCCGAAGGCGTGGAACTCGTGCGCGACATCGCCGGAGCCGACGCCGAGAATTAGCCGACCGCCACTGATCTCGTCCAGTGTCTCGGCCATCTTGGCGAGCAGGGCGGGGTTGCGGAACCCGGTACACATTACCAGGGTGCCGAGTTCGACATCCGGCACCGCCATCGCAAGGGCGGCGATCAGTGTCCATGTCTCCCACGCGCCGACGGGCGGCTCGAATTCGACGCCGGGCGGGACGGGTCGCCCGGCGGTGATCCAGAGTTGGTCGCGCTTCATCGAGAGATGATCCGGCAGCCAGAGCGAATCGAAGCCGACCGCCGCCGCGTGCCGCGCCATCGCCAGCGTCTCTGCCCAGGGGTCGGTAATCGGGAGGTGGATGCCGACTTTGAGCGGCCGTTTGTGGGGCCCGATCGTGCGCGCTGTAACGGACATGGGTGACATTCCTTTCGCTTGACTGTGATACCGATGAGGAGAAAGAGACGATGTGCGGGTCCGTGCCCAG
>JALYXG010000702.1 GCA_030947205.1 Chloroflexota bacterium | reverse complement strand
GCCTTCCGCGACGACGTACGAACTCGACCCGGCAAGCGGCGCGATCTTGCGGCAATTCCCCGCGCCGGGCAACCGCCCGCACGGGCTGGCGTGGGACGGCGAATTGCTCTGGGTCGCCGAAACGACGTACCGGACGATCACTGGCTATACGCTGGATGGCGACATCCGCCGCGTCCTCGCCATGGAACCCGGCCCCGACGAAGGCGCGAACCCGCATGGCCTGACCTATCGCGACGGCGTCCTCTGGTACTGCGACGCCGAAACGCGCCTTGTCGGGACAATCGCGATCTGAGGCAAGGCGATGTACCGCTCCCGATGATTCGAGACGCGCACAGGGAAGGGAGGTGGTGATGGACGATTCTGCTACGCACAGATTATTGCGCGCGATCACGGACGCGGTGGTGATTGGTATCGTGTTTCCTCAAGCCTAAAGGAGCGATCCCTCTTCGAGCTGATACCGTGTCGGTGGAGGCGGGCTTCAGCCCGATACGGTTCAGGTGCGGAATCCTGGCACCGTCAGCGTGTTTATGGTGGCTGCAGGCTTTCCAGCATGCCTCTCGGGGCGGGGATGGCAGGCTGGAACGCCTGTGGCCACCAAGAAGAGACCGCGACTTATGGATTGTGCGCGAAGGTGGCGAGAACTCGTTCGGAAAGCGTCTCCCACGGCAACGGCTGAATCGTCGGCAAGCCATGCCGCCGCGCTTCGCGCTCCATCCACCGGCTGAACAACGCCTTTGCGCGTGTCTCGGTGCGCCGAACTTCTGTTGAGGCAGAGGGATCAATGCCTCGCCCGCGTTTCAGCATGTTCGCCAGAAGAAAATCCTCGTCGTCCGTAACGATGAAGACCGAGCGAACGATTCCTTCGTCGTATTCGCACGCGATCGTTGCGGCGAACTCCGGGAGTATCCCGTCTCCTTCGATGACGATGGAAACACCGGTCGCAATATGGCTCTCGATGACAATCCGCAACGCGCCAGTGATGATTCTGCCGACCTTGATTAGTTTATCCCGATAGACCTCGGATGAGGTTCGCCAATCGTTCTGATCGAGAAAGAAGAACAATTCGGGATGGCGCTCTCGCGAAACAAGGCCACTGAACTGCAATGCTAAACGAAGATCATCAACTTGTAGCCAGGGAATGCCGAATTGCCGCGCCACTGCGGCGGCTGTTGCGGATTTACCGACACCCGATACTCCGCCAATGAGGAGGACGTGGAATGATTTCGCGGGTATGTGTTCCATGTTGTCTGTCGTAAGCGCTGCCAGCCGATGTCTTCCTTACGCATTGAGCCAGGTGCGAATCTGGTCGGAATGTTCGCCGTAATGCCCGGTGACGGCGGTGAGCCACGATGCGTAGCCGGAATCCGCTCCGCGGTCCGCGGTAGAAACATTCGCGAGCGAGGCGGCGAAGGTCATGTTGGCGCGCCGCAGTTCGTCGAGCGTCTCGTCCCACGATTGATCGCGCCGCTCCTCGACCGCCGCCGTGTTGAAGGCTTCGATATCGTATCGCCGACCCGCCTCACTCCCGGCGTGGAGTTCGCGGAAATGGCGCTCGCCCTCCCAATCCCACGCCGCCATGTGCGCGACTATTTGCTTCGCCGACCAGACGCCGCAAACGCCCGGTTCGTCGGCGCGATCCGCGTTCACCCGGCTCGCCAATGCCAGAAAGTCGGCGGACACGATGGCAAAACGCTCGCGCAGGTCGTCCCAATCATCCGCCACAGTTGACTCTCCTTCTGTTCCCTCTTCCTTCCAGGGAAGGGGGCTGGGGTTAGGTTTCCTGCTTTCCCGCCGCCCAATCTTTTGTGAAGACGCCCGTCAGGCGACCGATGATCGTCGTGTCGGTCGTCAGGATACCAATTTCGCGGTTCGTGTCGAGGGATGCTGCTGAGAAGTTCTCGCTACCGACGAAGGCGACGATCCCGTCTGCGACGACGGTTTTTGTGTGAACATACGGCGCGGCGAGCAGGCGGACGCTCACGCCGCCCCCGATCAGGCGCTTGCGCCCGGTGGCGTTGTCGTCCCGCTGCGGCGTAGTCGAACTTGCCGGGGCGATCGCGCCGATGTAGCGGACGGCGACGCCGCGCTTCTGCGCCGCGATCAGGGCGTCAATGATCGCCGGGTCCTGCATCTCCTCGCTCTCGATGACGAGCGATTTCGCCGCGCCGCCGATTAGCGCGAGGAACTTCTGCCGCGCATTGACATTGGCGATGACGAGGTTCGGGTCCGAAGGGGTGTAGGGAGTGCGTGCCCAATCGGCGATAAAAAGCGCCTCGAGCGCCGCGACATCCGCCGGATCGCGATCCATGATGTCCGCTTCGCGGTTGAAGGTAAACGCGGTCTTCGTCAGGTTCTGGGACATGATGAGCGCGGTCGTGCCATCCACCACCGCCATCTTCGCGTGCGTCAGGCGGAAGGCGGGGTTGGTCCACTGCACCTGCACACGCGCCTCCTGCAACTCCCCGAAGACGGTACGCTGCATCGTGTTGTCATTCGAGCAGCAGGGGTTCTGCTCCAGCATCACGCGCACCGCGACGCCGCGCAGGACGGCATTTTTCAGCGCCGTGATCACATCGCGGTCCGAAAGGAGGTAGATCATCAAGTCAATGCTCGTTTGCGCGTTGTTGAAGGCGTCGAGCACCGGAGCGCGTCCGTCGTCCGGCTGGACGATGAGGGCGAGCGCGTCCGGCGCGATGGGTCGGAGGTGCAGGTGATCCGGCAGCGAAGCGGTCGCCGTGACCGCCGGGAAGGGCGTCAGCGTCGGCAACGCCGTGACGGCGGGCGGCGCATTGTTCTCGCTCGATCCAACGCCGCATCCGGCGAGCAGAAGGAGCGCACAGAGGAGGACGGCGACGCATCGCACCGCGCGCGACCTTTCTCCTTTTCGCATCGCTCGTAGTATCATGTCATGGACTCCGACCATGCCCGCCGTAGCCGCAGCCAGGATACGCGTTCATCCATCACTTTGCCCCGATGTCGCTTCCTGCTGTAGTTATTATTGCGTCCCTACCTGTCCCCGTCAAATCGCCCGCACGGCGCGCCCTGTCGGGTAGTGGCCACCTGTCCGGCGGGGATCGGCCAAAAGGGAAGGGTGCGAATCGTCCCTTTGAGCGTCGCGATGGGGAACCGCCCGTTCCATACTGGACCCAGAGCGAGGGACGCTCTGCGGAAGGTTCGGAGGAGAATGAAGTGAACGGATTGCAGACGGCAATTCTTGGCGCGGCGATCTTCATAGGGATCAGGGTAGCGTAGGCCTCAGCCTGCGTCCCCGTTCTTCTACCATTTTGGCACGCAGGCTGAAGCCTACGCTACCAATACTGAAGAGAAGATCAACTATGCGGGCAGCGTGCCCGCAACGGAAGGAGAGCGAGGATGATGACCAGAGAAGCGCCGGTGGCGACCGAAACCGTCGTCGAGGCGCGCGATCTGCACAAGACGTTCGGAGACCGCGAGGCGGTGCGCGGCGTCAGCCTGACGATCCGGGGCGGCGAAATCTACGGCCTTTTGGGGCCGAACGGCGCGGGCAAAAGCACGACAATCAACATGCTCGCCACCTACCTCGCGCCGACCAGTGGCACCGCGACTGTCGCCGGGACGCCGATCACCGCCGGGGCGCGCGTCAAGCGGATCATCGGCGTCGTGCCGCAGGAGATCGCGCTCTACGACGACATGACGGCGGCGGAGAACATGCGCTTCTTCGGCGAAATCTATGGCATCGCTGGGGGTGCGCTCGCCGGGCGGACGACCGAACTCCTGACCCTCGTCGGCCTCAATGACCGGCGGGACGATAAAGTTGCGGAATACTCCGGTGGTATGAAGCGGCGGCTCAACCTCGCCGTCAGCGTCATCCACCGCCCGCGCTTTTTGATGCTCGATGAGCCGACCGTCGGCGTGGACCCGCAATCGCGCGAGGCGCTCTTCGAGCTGACCGAGAAACTGCGCGACGATGGCATCGCGATCCTGTACACGACGCACTACATGGAGGAGGCGGAGCGGCTCTGTGACCGCATCGCCATCATGGACGAAGGGCAGATCGTCGCGCAGGGAACGCTGGAAGACCTTTTGACGCTCCGCACCGTCCAACCCGTGCGCACCGAACGCCCGCATGGCCTCGCCGAAGTCTTTCTGCAACTGACTGGCAAGCAGTATCGGGACTAAAATACGTACAAACAAGGAGGAAAACGATGACCCAGGGGAGATTCTACTCGATTGCGATGCCAGTGGCCGGGATTCTGTATGTGATCGCACTCGTCATCACACGAAACAGTACCGTCGCTGTTGTGGGCGCGATGCTCTTCGCGGTCATCGCCATCGCGGGCAGGGCGTTTTCGAGGGGAAGATAAGAGAAATCACATCAGAACAGATGTGATTTATGGAGGGACACAGTTATGCGTACAGCGCTTGTCATCATGCGCAAGGAACTGAAGCGGATGGTGCGGGATCGCCGCGCGCTACTGCTCAGTCTGTTTATCCCATTCTTCCTGATGCTCCTTGTCGGAGCGATCTTCACGACGGGCGATAGCGGAAGCGGCATGACAACGGTCACGGTGCCCGTCTACGCGGAGGATCAGGGGCCGATTGGCCAGCAACTCCTCGCGGCGATGCAGCAGGCGCCGACGCTCAAAATCGAGATGAAGACGAGTGCGGCGGACGCCCGCAAACTCGTCGAGGACGGTGACCGCTCGGCGGCGGTGATCATCCCCGCCGGGGTGAGCGACGCGGTCGCACAGGGCAAGCAGGCGGACATCACTGTTTTGACAACGCCGAGTAATCGCGATTACCGGGCGCTCGCTGTGCGCGGGATCATGGGAAATATCATCCAGAACCTCGCGACGGGGCAGATCGCCGGACAGGTCGCGGTAGATGCCGTAAGGAACAGCGGCGCAAATGCCGACCCGAATGCCGTCGCGCGGCAGGCGAGACAGCAGGCAATCCAACTGAGCCAGAAGCCGCCGCTCAACCTGCAAACGCAGGTGGCGAAGCAGAGCCAGAGCGACAACAACTATGACCAGGTCGTGCCGGGCTACGCGCTGATGTTCGCGCTGTTTGCCGTCGCGGCGGGTGCGGGGACGATCCTGGACGAGAAGGAAGCAGGCACCTGGAAGCGGCTGCTCGTCGCGCCCGTCTCGCGTTGGTCGCTCCTCGGCGGCAAACTCGGCGCACAGTTCGTGCGGACGGTCGTGCAACTCGGCATCCTCTTTGCCGTCGGTAAGCTCTTCTTCCACATTGATCTCGGTTCGGTGCCGGGGACCGTGCTGCTGATTCTCGTCACGGCGTTCGCGACGACCGCCCTCGGTATGCTACTCGTCTCCGTTGTCAAGACGCGCGACCAGTTGCAGCCGATCACGACGCTCGTCGTCCTGACCTTCTCCGCGCTTGGCGGCTCGTGGTTCCCGCTCTTCCTGATGCCGACGTGGGTGCAGCAGGTCTCGAAGGTGACGCTCACCAGTTGGGCGATGACCGGGTTCAATAACCTGATGATCTTCGGCAAAGGGTTTACCGCCGTGGTGCCGAGCCTGCTCGCGCTCGTCGCATACGGCGTGGTCTGCTTCCTGCTCGCGATCCGCTTCTTCCATTTCCAGGAAGCGACGTAAGCGCCCCCACCCCCAGCCCCTCCGCCCGCCATGCGGGGGAGGGGAGTTCGATCCGTAGTGGGCCGCCTTTTCCACACGCATTGACCGAATATCGCGAAGAGTCACCCCTTTCCCGCTTGCGGGCGGAGGGGCGGGGGCTATTCGTACCGCAGATAGGGGCGACGTTGCTCTGCGAAGGCGGCGAGGCCGGGTTCCCAATCCGCCGCGATGTCGGCGAGCGGGACTTGCTCGGTCAGTTGCTCGCGGAGCGTTTGCGCCCCGGCGATCACATCGAAGGGGAGGCGGTCGGGGACGTACTCGTACGGCGGCTCCTTCCAGATCGGCACCGACGGGTCCTGCCGGATCATCGCGCGGAGCACGGCGATCCCCGCGAGTGCGGCGGGAAAGCGGTCACGCTCCGTGACATGTACCTGCACGCCGCCGCAGATTTCCCGCGCGTGCTTTTGAAACGTCGGCTCGAACGCACAGGGGCGGAAGATGACGCCGGGCAGATGCTCGCGTTCCAGCGCGGCGGCGAGGGCGTGCGGGTCAATATGCGGCGCACCGATCAGTTCGAATGGGCGGGTCGTGCCGCGCCCCTCGGAGATCGTCGTCCCCTCGATATGTACCGCGCCGGGGAAGACGGTTGCGCTGTCGAGCGTCGGCATGTTCGGGGAGGGGAAAACCCACGGCGCGCCCGCCTCGTCGTGCCACATCGCGCGCTGCCACCCCTCCATCGGCACGACGGCGAGGTCGCAGCCGATGCCGAATTCGTCGTTGAACATCCGCGCTAACTCGCCAATCGTCATGCCGTGGCGCGTCGGCAGCGGGTACATGCCGACGAACGATTCGTGCCCCGGTTCGAGCAGATTACCGTCCATCTGCACGCCGTTAATCGGGTTCGGGCGGTCGAGCACGACGACGCGTTTCCCCGCTTCGCGCGCTGCCTGCATCGCGAGGGCCATCGTGTAGATAAAGGTGTAGATGCGCGTGCCAACATCCTGCAAATCCACGACGAGCACATCGCAGTTCGTCAGCATTGATGGCGTCGGCGTGCGATGCTCGCCGTAGAGCGAGTACACCGGCAGGCCGGTGCGCGCGTCGGCGAACCCTTCCCACTCGATCATGTCGTCCTGTGTTTGCCCCCAGATGCCATGCTGCGGCCCAAAGAGCGTCGTCAGATTGATGTCCGGGTGCGCGTGGAAAAGGTCGGCGGCATGGCGGAAGCGGTGATCCACCGATGCAGGGTGGCAGATTAGCCCCACCCGCGCACCTTCAAGGAGCGCCTGCGGGTCATCGAGCAGCACTTCCAATCCCAGTCGCATGTATGTCCATCCTCTCGTTTCGGCGTCGCGTCGTCGGTCCATCATACGCGCTCACGGCGGAGATGAAAAAAGCCGCTATCAGAAGCGGCTGTCGCGATCAACGGCGTATCAATCCCATGAGGTTATTGGCCCACTTCTCATCCGTTCCAAAAGTGGCCGATTGCGTTCGACGAGGATGCGCAGTGTTCGCAACTTCGCGGCGCGCTCATCATCGGCGGGCAGTATAGACTCCATCGTGAGCAGTCGCTGCGTCCGGATTTCTGCCACGGGCCAATCAATGAAGTAAAGGAATTGCTCTTCCTCGCTCATCTCGATCCATTCAGTAGCGACCTCGGCAACATCTTCCCAATTGCCGATGGCGATGGCGATCTGCCTATCGATGTCGCCACGAATCGCCTGTTGCGGAGTTACCTGAGCCATAGGGCATCACCCGGAATACGGATCGTGTCCATCGAACTGAACTGGTATCCGCTGATAAGGATACCACGGTTGGCGAGATAGAGAACGAGCAGATTTGGTTCGGGTTTGGTCCCTATCTGCTTCGGGGCGAGCACATTACCCGTCGGTACGATGACTGCAGCTAAGTCTCTGTCGTACCATTGCCGGTAGAGAACCAGGCGGTTGCGCGAGTCGCGGGCGGCGCGTTGCAGGCTTTGTACATAATCTTCCGCCATCGTGCCTGCTGCCCACTGGCTATCTCCCATAACACGACGGAAAAGATGGAGCGTGAGAGAATCGGCCTGACTGCCAAGGGTGATCGCTTGATATTTCCGGCCGCGTTCGTAACGCTGGACACGCTGAATGTCGGGGTTGAACGGCGCGCTCGCGATCCGGTCGGTGATGAGCTGAGTTTCCTCTTCGGTCGCCGTGCGTGGATGTGCGATCAGATCATGGATCAGCCAGTCAGCAGGATGTATCTCATCACCGCCGGTCATCGGGCGCATTCTGTTTGCGGGACGATCGGAATGGTATCGGCCCTTGTTCGTTCGATGGTTGCTCTTCGGTATCTGTTTGAAGATGCGCCTTCAGTTTGTCTGTCACGGATCGCAGTGCATCGTCGCTTCGGGCGCGCATATTCTTCTCCCAGGCATTGATCTGCCGAACGCGCTTGCGGTACATACGGCGTACTTCGTCGTCACGTTCGCTCATCTGCCTCTACTCCGATCTTGATTCTTGTGGATTGTCCATGTCGCGCATCATAGCGTGAATGCCGACACGATACGACAGGATGATCCCGCACCGGGTACACTGGCAATGGCGATTCGTAGAACGGATAAAGGCGATTTGGCGGGGGCAAATGACGACTGATCCCATCATTGACCTTGGTGCGCTGGAAACTGAAAAGCGCAACCCGGCGACGGCGGGAATTGACCGAATGAGCGCCCTGGAGATCGTGCGCGTGATGAACGCAGAAGACGCGACCGTGGCGGCGGCGGTGCAACGAGAACTGCAGCAGATCGCGCGCGCGATTGACGGCATCGCGGCGCGGCTCAGGCGGAGCGGGCGGCTCTTGTATATGGGCGCGGGGACATCTGGCAGGCTCGGTGTGCTCGATGCGTCGGAGTGTCCACCGACGTTCAGCACGCCGCCGGAATTGGTCGTCGGCTGGATCGCGGGCGGGCTGGAGGCGCTGACGCGATCCATCGAGGGCGCGGAGGATAGCGCGGAAATAGGCCGTGCGGACGCCGCGGGCCTCGGCATCGGTGTAAACGATGCGCTCGTCGGCATCGCCGCCAGCGGTCGGACACCGTATGTGCTCGGCGCGGTCGCGTATGCGAAGGAGCAGGGCGCACTAACAGTCGGGCTGGCCTGCAATGCCGGGACATCGCTCGCCCAATTGGCCGACATCATGATCGCGCCCATTGTCGGCCCCGAAGTGATCGGTGGCTCGACGCGGCTGAAGGCGGGGACGGCGCAGAAGATGGTCCTCAATATGCTCAGTACCGGCACGATGATCCTGCTCGGCAAGACCTACGGCAACCTGATGGTGGATGTGCAGCCGACAAATGCCAAGTTGCGGCAGCGGGCCATCGGCATCGTCCGTGAGGCGACCGGCCTGCCGGAACCGGAGGCGGAAGTCCTGCTGCACGCGTCGGACGACGACGTGAAGACCGCCATCGTCGCCGCGCTCGCTGGTATTGATCCCATCGCGGCGCGGACACGGCTCGCGGCGGCGGGCGGTGTGGTGCGGATCGCG
>JALYXG010000701.1 GCA_030947205.1 Chloroflexota bacterium | reverse complement strand
CGTCGCGATGGTCTTCCTCGGCGTGCGGGACAAGGAGCCGGAAACGGCCCGCTACGAGGGGATGATCGCCTGCGCGCTCCTGATTGATCGCGCGGCGGGCATGGGGTGGCGCGATTTGACGCAGGAGGCGATGGCGATGCGCCGCGTCCTCGACGGCACGGTGCAACTCGATGGTCTGACGGCGGGCGAGCGGATCGCCCTGGAGCGCGCCCTCCAGGAGCCGCTTGGTGGCGCACTCTGGCAAAATACCGACGCGGCGCGCCAAGCGGCCGTCCGCGGCACAACCGAGGAGGCATCCGCATGAGCGCCACGCCGCAGTCACCCCTCGATCCCGCGCGCTTCTGCGCGATGATGACGCAGTCCTATGAGAACCGCATCCCGGCGGACGTGCGCGCGATCCTCGCGGCGGAAGCAATTGCGCCCCTCGGCGAGAAGCCGCACATCGTGGACCTCGGCTGCGGGCCGGGGCTGTGGCTGCGCGATGTCGCCGCACTCCGGCCCGACGCGACGCTCGCGGGGTACGACCGCGATGCGCAGATGCTCGAAGCGGCGCGCGGCCTCGGCCTCAAGCGCGCGAAATGGCACAGCGCAGATGTCGGCGCGCCCGATTTCGCGCTCAAGCCGGACTCGTGCGACGTGATCGCGATGCACTTCTTCATCCACTTCTTCGCGGACCCGCGCCATCTGCTCGCGACGGTGCATGACGCCCTGCGGCCCGGTGGTTCGTTCGTGATGACGGGCTGGGTGCGCTCCTCGATGGCCGACTTTTATGACTTCTGGGCGCAGGCGCGCGTCGCGATCGAGAGCGGTTCGTCGGAGGCGGCGCCGGCGAACGATCCCGAAGCCTTCTGCTATCAGCGCTTCGCGGAGTTCAACCGCTACACGCTCGATGATCTCCGCTGGCTGCTCGACCGCCACGGCCTCGCCGTCCGCCGCGACGGCATGTACACGAAGAATTTCGCCTATCTGGTCGCGGGCAGTAGATAGTGGGCAGTGGGCGGTAGGCAGAAAACGGAGACGGAGTGATCGCCCATGACTTCTTGCCCACGACCAATCCCGTCTGCCCACTGCCCACTTGCTCCACCCCCGCGTTGACAGCCTACAGGCCGGGTGCTACCGTCGTTTTCATGTGAATCATTGACTGCCTACAGGAGTATCAGGGACGATGCAAACCGCCACGCTACCGCTGCACGACCTCGCGCCGGACCTCCGGGAGAAATACGACCGTCTGCGCGCGCTTTTTATCGAGATGGGTTCCGTGCTGATCGGCTTCAGCGGCGGTGTGGATTCGACGCTGATCGCCAAGGCGGCGTATGACGCGCTCGGCGATCGCGCGCTCGCCGTGACGGGTATCTCGCCCTCCTTGATGGTCGAGGAAGCGAACGAGTGCCCGAGGATCGCCGCACACATCGGCATCCCGTACCTCGAAATCCGCACCGAGGAGATGGACGACCCGAACTACGTCAGCAACCCCGTTAATCGCTGCTATTTCTGCAAGAGCGAGCTGTGGGACAAACTGACGCCCATCGCGCGGGAGCGAGGCTACGCCGTTGTCGTGGACGGTTCGAATGTGGACGATCTCGGCGAGTTCCGCCCCGGCATGGACGCGGGCAAGGAGCGAGATGTCCGCTCCCCCTTGCAGGAAGCCGGGATGAACAAGGCGGACATCCGCGCGATCTCCGGCGCTTTGGGCTTGCCGACGTGGAACAAGCCGTCGCACCCCTGCCTCTCGTCGCGCATCCCGCACGGGACGTTTATCACCATCGAGAAACTGGATCAGGTCGGGCAGGCGGAGGCGTACCTGCGCGTCCTCGGCTTCCGGGGTTTCCGCGTCCGGCACCACGGCGAGATCGCACGCCTCGAACTGCAACCGGGTGACTTCCCGAAACTGATGGAGCAGCGTGCGGAAATCGTGGACGCGCTAACCGACATCGGCTTCCGATTCGTCACGCTGGACCTCGCCGGATTCAAGAGCGGCAGCCTCAATCCCACGCACCCCACGAGCGGCGATGCGGCGCACGAGTAAAACCGACTACGGTCTGCGCGCGCTGATTGACCTCGCGCTCCATGCGAGCAATGCGCCCGTGCAGAGCCACGACATCGCTGTGCGGCAGGGCATCCCGGAATCGTACCTGAATCAACTGCTCATCCTGCTGCGGCGTGCGGGGCTGATCCGCTCGCTGCGCGGCCCGCAGGGGGGGCATCAACTCGCCCGCCCGCCCCGCGCCATCAGCATCGCGGACATCGTCGCCGCCCTCGACGGACCAACGCCCCCCGAACGTGGGGATCAGCCGGGCGAGGCGCGCGGCAACGACGCCGCGACCGATTTCGTCGTGCGCGCCGCGTGGGAGCAGGTCAACGCCGCCGTCGCCGATGCCCTCGGTCGCATTACGCTCGACACGCTGATCGAGCAACGCGCCCGCCACGACACGGCAGCGATGTTCCAGATTTGA
>JALYXG010000180.1 GCA_030947205.1 Chloroflexota bacterium | reverse complement strand
CGACCGGTCTTCGACGGCCTGCTCATCCACGTCGCGGGGGCGCGGCGGGGCGAGTTCAATCATCGTTATGCCCAGCCCTCCGACCAGCATCAGCCGAGTTTCGGCCATCTCCCCCCGTTCGCCGACGCCCCGCAGACCGACCCGGTCACCGGGCAAAGGGCGGGGTTGCTCGACCGTCAGCGCGCCCTCGGCGGCGTACCGAAGGTCTTCTACACCAATACCGCCGCCGAGTACTGGCGCGGCGACACCTCGCTGATGCACACCGACATGGCGGGCACGCAGGATGTCGAGCCGCCCGCCGAGTCGCGCGTTTACCTCTTCGCCAGTACGCAGCACGTCGCCGGTTCACTGCCGCTCGTGGACGGCAACGGGCCAAGCGAACCGCGCGGGCGGTACGTTGCCAATGCCGTGGACTACGCGCCGCTGATGCGCGCCGCACTGGTGAACCTCGATCGCTGGATTATCGAGGGCACGGAGCCGCCCGCGAGCATCTTCCCGCGCCTCGCGGACGGCACGGCGATCACCGGCGCGGCGGCGATTGCCGCATTCCGGCGGATTCCCGGCCTCGATCTCCCCGATCCGGCGCAATTACCGCTGATCCGGCGCGCTAATCTCGGCCCCGACGCGGCGTGCGGCATCGGCCGCTACCCGACCGAGCCGGGCGAGCAATACCCGAACTACGTCGCGGCGGTGGACGCGGATGGCAACGAAGTGGGCGGCATCCGCATGCCGGATGTCGCCGTGCCGCTCGCGACCTACACCGGCTGGAACCCCCGCCATCCCGAAACGGGCGGCGCGGAGCAAATTCTGCCGATGCAAGGCGCGACCCTACCATTTCCTTGCACCGCCGACGAGCGCACCCGGACGGGCGACCCGCGCCCCGCGATCGCGGAGCGATACCGCGACCGATCAGACTACCTCGATCAAGTCCGCCGCGCCGCGCTCGCCCTTGTCGAGCAACGCTACCTGCTGCCCGAGGACGCTTCGCTCGCCGTAGCAATCGCTGCGGAGCGGTATGACTATCTGACGAGCAACGGCTAGCGCACGGTGCTACGGCGGCGACGGAAGAATGAGCCGGAAAATGAGACGTTGATCGCTCTCGTGATGCTTCGCCTTGAGCGTACCTTTATACGATGGGGAGGTTGGAGAAATCCAACCTCCCCATTGCGTATCGCCCGCCGTGCGTTTCGTTATTACTTCATCTGGATGACGGCGAAGACCGCGCCGTGCGGGTCGGCAACGATGGCGACACGTCCCTGACCGGTGTCCATCCCTGACATCATTACCGTGCCGCCGAGTTCTTTCACCTTGGCGACGGTCGCGTCGCTGTCTGTCACCGAGAAATAGGTCAGCCAGTTCGGCGGCACATCAGTCGGGAACTGCTCGCCCATCACCATTCCGCCAGCGATGCTCCGCCCGTTGAGCTGCCATTCCGTGTACGCGTCGGCGCCCTCGCCGTTCGTCTTGGCATTCCACGGGAAGACCTTCGTGTAGAAGGCTTTGGCGGCTTCCATATCCCGCGTGTCCAGTTCGTTCCAGCAGAACGACTCGGGCTCGTTGACGAGCTGCGCGCCCTTGTGCGTCCCCGGCTGCCAAAGCCCAAAAAAGGCGCCCGTTGAGTCGGTGCAGATTGCCATCCGCCCGAGTTCTGTCACATCCATCGGCGGCGCGATCACCTGCCCGCCATTGTCGCGCACCGCCTGCGTGGTGGCATCAGCATCGTCCACGGAAATGTAAGTGGACCAGGCAGGGTGTTGATCGGCGGACATGGTCGGGGCGGCGCCGCAGACCAGCTTGCCGTTCGCCGTGAAGTTCGTGTACCCGCCCATCTCCGGGAAGCTCATCGCCTCCCAGCCGAACAAACCGCCATAGAAGGCTTTCGTTGCCCCCATGTCCGGCGTGCTCACATCCACCCAACTCGGCGTCCCCGGCGTGTACTCGGTCATCTCCACCATCGCATTACCCTCCTTGCATTGAACAGATCACGGAACGACCTATAGAATAGAACATACGTTCGCTGATGTCAAGTACGAAATGATGATGGTAATGATGACCGTTCTCGCTCCTACCTATCCCCGTGTTGTGCTGGTGGATGATGGCATACAGGGAGATGATCGCCCTTCGTCTTGCCAATGGTGATGTGGTAGCATTCGCGCCAGTAATGGAATACGCAGCGGACATCGGTCGCTTGTGTCGGAGACAGCTACGGAAGTCTCCGCCAAAATCCGCCGACCGTCGGCTGCCGACTTTTTCGAGGAAAGGAACGTGTTATGGCCGTTGCGGTGGAGACGAAGGTTGAGCAGATCCGGCAGGAGATGCCGGCGGTGACGAACACGGTCTACCTGAACACCGGCACCTGCGGCCCGCTGCCGCGCCGGACGGTGACGGCGATGCAGGATGTGATGATGGAGGAGTTGAACGAGGGGCGGATCGCGCCGAACCATTACCCCGGCATCATGGCGGCGAAGACGGCGGCGAAGGCGGCGGTCGCGGGCGTCCTCGGCTGCACGCCGGAGGATGTCGCCATCGCCGGGCGGACGACGGACGGCATGAACATCGCCATCGCCGGTTACCGCTGGCAGCGCGGCGACGAGATTATCACCTCCAACATCGAGCACCCCGGCGGCCTGATGCCGATGTTCCTCACCAAGCGGCGCTACGGCACGCGCGTCCGCGTCGCGGACATCGGTGTCGGCGAGATGAAGACGGGCGACACTGTGCGCCAGTTCGAGCAGTTTATCAACCCACGCACGCGGATGATCGTCATCTCGCATATCTCGTACACGACCGGCGCGGTGTTGCCCGTCAAGGAAATTACTCAGATGGCGCACAGCCACGATGTGCTCGTCGCGGTGGACGCGGCGCAGTCCTTCGGCTCCCTGCCGCTCGACATGGACGATCTCGGTGCGGACTTCTATGCCTGCCCCGGCCAGAAGTGGATCTGTGGGCCGGAGGGGACAGGATCGCTGTATGTCCGACCGAGCAGCATCGGCGAACTCGAGCAGACCTTCGGCGGCGGCATGGTTTGGGGGTCGCTCGACTACTACGGCGCGTCGTTCGCCCCGGCGGCGGGCGCGGGCCGCTTCGATGTCGGCGGCTATAACCTACCGCTGCTCGTCGGCCAAAAGGTCTCGACCGAATGGATTCGCGACGATGTTGGGCTGGACTGGGCATACAAGCGGATCAAACGACTCGGCGTCTACGCGCACAAGGCGCTTTCGGGTATGAAGGGGATCACCGTTGTCACGCCGGAGGAGCACCTGGCGGGCCTCGTCGCCTTCACCGTGAAGGGGATTACGCCGACGGACCTCAAGAACCGCCTGCTCGCGGAGTACAACGTGACGATCCGCGATGTCGTCAAATACATCAACAACCCCGACGCCCTCCGCCTCGCCACCGGCTTCTACAACACCGAGGAGGATCTCGATCGGATGGCGGACGGGATCAAGGCGATCCAAAAAAGTCTGTAGTGAGCGATGAGCGATGAGCGATGAGTGGGACCCGTTACCCCTCATTGCTCGTCGCTCATTGCTCATTGCTGTTTCCGTGTGTCCATCTCCCCGTCTTCCGGTGTTGAACGAAGGGAATCTATCGCTGTATCGTTCTGTCGGAGGGCTTCATTCATGATCTTGCACCCGGCCATCGTGCATTTCCCGA
>JALYXG010000654.1 GCA_030947205.1 Chloroflexota bacterium | reverse complement strand
TGCCAAGCCCCTTCGCCCATGCGGTGCGGACGAAATCGGAATCGAGCGTGTTGATGATGCCGTTGCGGAGGTTGCGGATCAGTACCGCCGAGAGTTGCAATGCCAGCGTCAACGAAGGCAGGAAGAGGTAGCGCAGGTGCTGCGTGAAGTTCTCGCCGTAGCCAGCAACTGGAAAGAGACGGAGCCGGAGACTGAAAAGGAGAATGAGCAGGATGCCGAGCCAAAAACTCGGCGTTGTCAGGGCAAAGAGGAAGCCGGCACGGATCAGGTGATCCGAGAGTTTGTTCTTGTGCGTCGCGGCCCAGAGGCTGATCGGCAGGGTGATGATCGCCGTCAGCGCCATCGCGTAGCCTGTCAGGAAGAAGGTGACGGGGATACGCCGGAAGACGAGACTGTTCACGGGTTGCCGGTAAAGGAGCGACATGCCGAAATTGCCGTGAAAGACGCCGGAGATAAAGAGCCAGTATTGCTGCGGCAACGACTGATCGAGGCCGAGTTGGTGCCGCAGTTCGGCGGCCTTTTCCTCAGTCGCGCGATCCCCGAGAATCAGAAAGGCCGGATCCCCGGGGACGAGATGGATCATGCCGAAGATGATCAGCGTCACTCCGAAGAGGACGAAGATCATCAACAGCAGCCGTTTGCGGATATACGCCGCGCGTCCCAACTTACTTGTTCACCTTCACGTCCTCGAACCGATAGTACGAGAGGCCGTCAATGAAGAAACCGTCCACGTACTTCTGCCAGCCCGCCGTTGCGGGGGGATAGGCGAGGAAGACCATCGGCGCGGCGTCGAGGAAGGTTTTCTGAATCTCGGAGTACGCCGTCTCGCGCTTCTTCGGGTCCGCTTCGAGGTCCGCCGCCTTGATCTTGGTGTTCAAGTCCGGGTTGTTGTAGCGCGTCCAGTAGGCGAACGGGCTGGCGCCGCCGACCATCTCATAGTTGACGATCTCGGTCGGGTCGTTCATGTCGTTCGTCCAGCCGGTGGGGAAGACGCTGGATTTGCCTTCGCGGTAGTTTGTGCGGAAGACGCTGGCCTCCTGCGACTGGATGTTCACCGTGATGCCGATTTTCGCCCATTGATCCTTTGCGATGGTCGCGATTTGTTGTGTCACACTGGCGCCGGACGCGATCGGGTAGTCGAGCGTGAAACCGCTCGGCGACGACGATGCGGCCATCAGTTGCTTCGCCTTATCCAGATTGAACGGATAGCCGACCAGTGACTTGTCGTAATAGGTGCCGGGGGGGATCGGCGAGTTCATGAACTTCGCCTGGCCGAAGTAGACCGTCTTGATGATCGCGTCCTTGTCCAGCGCGTAATTCATCGCCTGGCGGATGTTCAGGTCATCGAGCGGCTTCTTCTCGATGTTGATGCCGATGACCGCGAACTGCTGGATGACGAAGGCCTGCGTCTTGACATTCGGCTGCTGGTTGAGGGTCGCGATCTGGCTGAGCGGCACGAAGTCAATCACGTCGGTTTCGCCGCCCTGCAATTTCAGGATGCGCGTGTTGTCGTCCGCCACGTATTCGAGCGTCACCGTGTCGAGGCTCGGCGTGCCCTTCCAGTAGTTCGGGTTGCGCGTCAGAATGAGCGGATCGCCCTTTTTCCAGCCGTTCAGCACGTAGGGGCCGGTACCTTTGGTCTTGGTAGCGTCGAAGCCATCCTTGTCGCTGTCCGTCGCCATCTGCGCGGGCAGGATCGCGGCGCAGAACATCGCCAGTTCGGAAAGGATCGGCGCGTGCGCCTGGCTGAGGATGACCTTGATCGTCTTGTCATCCGGCGCTTGGACTTCCTTGATCGCCTTGTAGTTGCTCTTCCACGCGCTCTTCTCGCCCTTGATGCACTGATCGAGCGAGGTCTTGACATCTACGCCCTTGACTGGCGTGCCGTCGGAGAACTTCAGGTTATCGCGCAGCGTGAAAGTCCACGTCAGGTTGTCCGCACTCGCTTCCCACTTCGTTGCGAGGCCCGGCTCGACACCGAGGCCGTCCTTAGTTGTGCGCAGGAGCGTGTCATAGATATTGACGAGGACGAAGAGTGACGGGTTATCATCGGCTTGCCACGGGATGAGCACGGACTGCGGCTCAGCGTTGCGGGCCATCTTCAGCGCCTTGCCCTT
>JALYXG010000148.1 GCA_030947205.1 Chloroflexota bacterium | reverse complement strand
GAGGGCGCGGAGGCGATTGACGAGGAATTGAACGCGTTGGAGGTCTATTATCGGGCCGGCTTGCGCTCGATTGGCCCGGTCTGGAGCCGCCCTAACATCTTCGCTGAGGGTGTACCATTCACATTCGGCCAAACGCCGGACACCGGGCCGGGCCTGACCGATGCCGGCAAACGGCTCGTCCGCGCCTGCAACCGGCTCGGCGTGATGCTCGACCTTTCGCACCTCAATGAAAAAGGCTTCTGGGACATCGCCGCGCTCACCGACGCGCCGCTCGTCGCCACGCACTCGAACGCCCACGCGCTCTCGGCCAGCCCGCGCAACCTGACCGACAAGCAACTCGCGGCGATCAAGGAATCGGACGGCATAGTTGGCGTCAACTACAATGTCGGCTTCCTCACCGCCGACGGTAACAACGACCCCGCGATGCCGCTGGAAACGATGGTGCGTCACTTCGATTATCTCGTTGAGCATCTCGGCATTGATCGCGTCGGCTTCGGCTCCGATTTCGACGGCGCGACGATGCCGCAGGATGTCAGTGATGTAGCGAAACTCGGCAACCTCGTCCGCGCCCTCAGGGAGCACGGCTACGACGACGCCTCGCTCCGCAAACTCGCGCACGAAAACTGGATCCGCGTCCTCGGCAAAACGTGGAAGGGATAGGTTCGTGGTTCGGAGTTCGGAGAGACGGGACATCGAACTCCGAACTCCGAACATCCGCCATCGTTGACAGCGCGCGGTGTGTCCGTATACTTACCGGCATCAGTTTCTGGCGGGGAATGGGAATGACGTGGGGTATGCATCCCGCGACGCATACATAGGGAAGCGGGGAGGCAATGCGGGTACTGCTACGTGCGGGAATCTCGGCGCGCGGGCGGATCGTCGCCGCGACGGCGCTCGGTCTGCTCGGCATCAGTCTGATCCTTTCCGCGTGCGGGCGGATTCCCGATTCGGAAGCGGCGAAAAGTCGCCTGCCAACCGACACGCCGACGATCTCGGCCGCCGCGCAAGTCTCCACCGGCAGTTTCAAACTGGCCGAAACACCGACGGGTAACGCCACGACGGGCCAGAATATCTATGTCCGCAGTTGCCTGGCGTGCCATGGGACGAACGGCGTCGCGAACGACACAACGCAGGCATCGCTCGTCGGCAATGGTGGCCTGATCGTCAAACAGCAGATTGACACGACGGCGAAGTTCGTTACCGGGTTCATGAACAACGACAAACATGCCGGTTTCAAAGACGATCCGAACCAGAACCTCACCCCGGCACGGCTCGGGAATGTCTATGCCTATTTGATCGCCCAGATGAGCAGCTAGCAGGCAGTAGTCGGTAGTCAGTAGTCAGAACCAACCGGGACCCCCTGACTACTGAGAAGGGATTCCATGCAACGGCGGACCGGGCGCGCACGCGCACAGCGGGCGATGCCCGCCCCCGAACAGAATGCCAGCCCCGCGATGACCCTGCCGGTCGTCCTCGTGTCAGAGGCGGTCGTATTGCCGCAGATTTCCGCGCCGCTCATCCTCGATGACGAGCGGGCGGAAGCAGCGGTGGCACGGGCGTTCGAGCGAGATCGCCGCATTCTCGTCCTCGTCGAGCGGCGCGCGCCCGAACCGCCGAACGAGTGGATCAACCGCCTCGTCATGCGTGACGACGAGGAGGCCGACGACGCGGAAACCGACACCGCAGCGACGCAACCGAGCAGCCCGCGTGCCACGGTGGGCGTGATCGCCGAACTGTTGCAGCCGATCCGGCGCCACGGGCCGCCGCAGTATCTCATCCAGGGAATAGGTCGCGGTGTGGTCGAGAGCGTCGTGCGCGAGCGACCGTACATCCTCGCCTGGGTGCGCGAACAGCCCGATACCGAGGTCCGTACCGTCGAGACCGTGGCGATGATGAGCGCGGTCACGGCGCTCGTCGAGCGGTATATCGCGCTCCTGCCGAACATCCCCGACGAAGTTTCGGACCTCGTGCGCTCCATCGAGGAACCGGGTCGTCTCGCCGACCTGATCGCCTCGTCGCCGGAATACACATCCGCGCAACGCCAGCAGATCATCGAGATCGTGGACCCGCTCGCCCGCTTGACGCGCGTCCACGCGATGCTGGCAGACAAGCTCGATGTGCTCGATTTGCGCTCGAAGATCGAGACCGAAGCGCAGGCGAGCATGGATCGCTCCCAGCGGGAATACTACCTGCGGGAGGAACTGCGGGCGATCCGCAAGGAACTCGG
>JALYXG010000633.1 GCA_030947205.1 Chloroflexota bacterium | reverse complement strand
CGCGCGACCGTTGGCGGATGGTGCAATGGTAGCACAGAGGACTTTGGATCCTTTAATCTAGGTTCGAATCCTAGTCCGCCAGCCACACCTGCACGCGCCAGGGAGCGCGCCGCTCCTCAATGATGGGAATGCGCCTCGTGCCCTCCGCCGCTCCCCAGCCCACCGATGATGCCGCCGCCTCGCTCGCTGTCGTGATCCTCGCGGCCGGTGCGGGCACGCGGATGCGATCATCGCTCCCGAAACCCCTCCACGAACTCGGCGGGCGACCGCTCGTTGGTTACGCATTGCGCGCCGCCGCCGCACTCCACGCCGACACGACCGTGATCGTCGTCGGGCATCGGGCCGACGATGTGCGGGCCGCGCTCGGCGACGGGCACGTTTTCGCGACGCAGGAGCCGCAGCAGGGGACAGCCCATGCCGTCGAAGTTGCTATGCCACATATCCCTAATGACGCCTTCGTGGTGCTCGTGCTGTTCAGTGATACGCCATTGCTGCGCGAGGCGACGCTGGCAGCACTGCTCGAACTGCACCATGAGGAGCGCGCGAAGGTGACGCTCCTCACCGCGCGGGTCGCCGATCCGGCCGCGTACGGGCGGATCATCCGCGATAGCAAGGGCCGAGTCACTGCCATCGTCGAGGCACGGATGGCGACTGCGGAGCAATTGCGCGTGGACGAGGTCAACAGCGGTGTCTGCTGTTTCGACGCGGCATGGCTCCGTGCGATGCTGCCGCGTATCGAGATCAATGCCAGCGGAGAGCGGTATCTGACCGACCTCGTCGCGATGGCGCTCCGCGAAGCGGGCAGTGATGGCGGCTGGCCGGTCGCGGCAATCGCGACCGACGAAACCGAGGCGATGGGGATCAATGACCGGGTGCAGTTGGCGGAAGCCGAGGCGGCGCTTCGGCAGCGGACGCTCCGCCGCCTGATGCTGGATGGCGTTACGATCCGCGACCCGGTGACGACGTATATTGACGATACCATTTCCATCGGGAACGACACGATTATCGAGCCGGGATGCATTCTGCACGGTACAACGACGATCGGTAGTGACTGCATCATCGGGCCGTATACAATGGTGGCGGCAAGTACGATTGGTGATCGCTGTCGCGTCGTCGCGTCGTCGCTCGAACATGCCGTGATGGAGTCCGACACTGACTGCGGGCCATATAGCCACCTTCGGCCGGGCGCGGTAATCCGGGAGGGCGCGCACATCGGCAACTTTGTCGAAGTCAAGCAGAGCGTCATCGGGCCGCACACCGCCGTCGGCCATTTCTCGTATCTCGGCGACGCGACGATCGGCACGCACGTCAATATCGCGGCTGGCACGATCACCGCCAACTACGACGGGACACCCGTAAAGAAACAGACCGAGATCGGTGATGGCGCGTTCATCGGCTGCGATACGATTCTTCGCGCGCCGGTTCGTGTTGGTGCGGGCGCTGCGACAGGCGCGGGCGCGGTCGTCACGCACGATGTCGCGGACGGCGTGCTCGTCGCCGGTGTCCCGGCGCGGCCGATGCGCGCAGCGAATAACGCCGCCGCGCTCGCGGACGAGGAGTAGCGATGGACGGACGGCTCCAGGTCTTTTCCGCCGGTGCGAACCGGCCACTTGCCGAAGCGATTGTCGGCGACCTCGGCATTCCGCTCGGCCGCGCGCTGGTCGGCGCGTTCCGCAATGGCGAGACGCGGGTACGCATCGAGGAAAATGTGCGTGGTTCGGATGTCTTCATCGTGCAGCCGATGTGCTCACCCGTCAACCAGCATTTAATGGATCTGCTTATCATGATTGACGCGGTACGTCGCTCCTCGGCGGGCCGCATCACGGCAGTCATTCCCTACTATGCCTACGCGAAGCAGGAAAAAAAGACGGTCGGCCGCGAGCCGATCTCCGCGAAGCTCGTTGCGAACCTGCTCGTCACGGCGGGTGTGGATCGCGTGCTAACGGTTGATTTGCACGCGCCGGCAATCGAGGGTTTCTTCGATATTCCCGTGGACCATCTGCGCGCCGCGCCAATCCTCGCCAACTACATCAAACGCGAGGGTTTTCAGGAGATCGTCGTTGTCAGCCCCGACGCGGGCGGCGTCGCGCGGGCGGACGATTTTCGCAGCCGGATCGGTGGTGGCCTGGCAATCTTCTCGAAAATGCGGCACGCGCCTGATGCGGTCGCGATGCTCGACATGGTCGGTGAGGTTTCGGGTAAGACCGCGATCATCATTGATGACATGATTTCGACCGGCGGCACGCTGATCGAGGCGGCGGCGCAGTTGCGGGAGCGTGGCGCGACGGCCGTCTTCGCGGCTGCGGTGCATGGCGTATTCGCGGATGGCGCGCTCACCCAGATCGCCGAATCGCGGATCGAACGGCTCTGGGTGACGGATACACTGCTTATCAACCCCGAAAAGGCGATCGAGGGGCGCATCGCGATTTTGAGTGTCGCGCCGCTGCTCGCGCAGGCGATACAGCGCATCCACAAGGACCTTTCGGTCAGCAGCCTCTTCGACTAATGGCAGGTGCGTAGGCAATGAGTAGCGGGGACTGGATACGGCTGGCGGTGGCGCTGATCGCGATTGGCGTTATCGCTTTCGCGACCGCCGTGCTGATCGGATTCGCCGCGTCGTCCCACACCCGCATCAGCGAATTGGCGACGCAGGGGAGTGGCCGCGCGCGCACTGTCGAGGACTTGCTCGACCGCTCCCACCACCTGCAATCTACGATGATTTTTCTCGACACAGCGGCAGTTGCCCTCGCCAGTACATTGGTGACGAGCGTTGCGGTCGGTCATTTCCCGGCATGGGGCGTCGCACTGACGGTCTTTGTTGCGGTTGTCGTGATGCTCGTCTTCGGGCGCGCCGTGCCGCGCTCGCTCGCACTCCGCCTGCCGGACGAGGCGGCGCTCGCCTGTGCGCGGGTCGCCCGAATCGCCGTCGTCGTCTTTGCGCCGATCACGGCGATCATCAACGGCATCGCGACATTCATCATCGGCCTGCTCCGCGTCCCGTTTCCGTCGCAGAATACGGCGCTCGCCACCGAGGAAGAGTTAATCCAGTTGGTGCGTGAAGAGGCGGGGGACAACCGGATCGAGGCAGAGGAAGTGAACCTCGTCAACAGCATCTTCCGCTTTACCGATACAACCGTGCGCGATGTAATGGCGCCGCGCGTGGACATGGTCGGCGTGCCGCGCCGGGCGACCGTGCGCGACGCGGTGGATGTCGCACTGGAAGCCGGGCACTCGCGCCTGCCGGTCTTCGATGGCAGCCTGGACCGCATCGTCGGAGTGGTGTATGCCAAAGACTTGCTGCGGTTCGTCGGTCGCACGAACGCGAATGCCTCGGTCGTCGCCGTGATGCGTCCGCCCTTGTTCGTCCCGGAAAGCAAGGGTGTGCCGGAGTTGCTGCGCGAACTGCAAGCGCGGCGTGTTCACATGGCAATTGTCGTTGACGAATACGGCGGCACGGCCGGGTTGGTGACGATCGAGGACATCCTCGAGGAGATCGTCGGCGAAATTCAGGATGAGTACGATACCGAGCCGCCACTCGTCGAAACGCTCGCCGATGGCGCATATATCGTCAACCCGCGCATGGAGGTCGGCGATTTCGAGCAGTTGATGGACGTGCATTGGGCGGACGACGAGCAGGAGCGCGAACCGCTGGCAGGCTTGATCTTCGACCGCTTCGGGCGCATTCCGGAGGTCGGGGATGAACTCTGGATCGAAGGCATCAAGTTCACAGTGCTGGAAATCGAAAACCAGCGGCTCGCCAAACTGCGCGTCGAACGTGAGCCGGAGACCGCGACCCCGTCCGGGGCGGACAAATCGCCGGTTGAGCCGTAGCAGCGTGAGCATTTCGATGGTGGGCAGATGGACGGTCTATCGCTATCACACGGTGGACTCGACCCAGCGCGTGGCTGCCGATCTCGTGTCCGCCGGGGCAACAGATCGTACCGCTGTCGTCGCGAACCGTCAGACTGCCGGGTACGGTCGCAAAGGCGATGCATGGCAAGACTTGCCCGATGCGTCACTGCTTGTCACATTGATACTGAAACCGTCAGAAGCCAGCCAGATGGCCCACCTCGCGATGGTCGCCGCGCTGGCTGTCATTGATGCGATTGCCGATGTTGGAGTGGCGCAGGCAGGCATCAAGTGGCCGAACGACATACTCATCAACGAGCGAAAAGTCGGCGGAATCCTCGGCGATGCGACATGGCGAGGCGACCGTCTCGATGCGATTCGCCTCGGTATTGGCCTGAACATCGGCGGTACGCGCGAAGCGTTTACGCGCCGGTCATTACCCGATGCGACGAGCATCATCGCCGAGACAGGTCGTGATGTGGAGCGTGAGACGATCCTCGCGTCATTGCTTCGTCGCTTCACAGCCCGGCAGGATCGGCTCGTCCGTGGCGAGATTGACCAAACCGTGGACATGTGGCGGCGGTCGCTCATTACCATCGGTCAGCACGTCGTGGTGACACTCCAAGATAAACGGAGTATTCACGGTGTCGCGCAGGAAGTGACGCGCAATGGCAATTTGGTCGTTGCTGCGGATGACGGCACACGATGCGAGGTCGCGTCAGCGGAAACGCGTTCATTGCGGCATCTCGACCGCATATATCGCCAAACGCTATAGGATCGTCCATAGGCCTGACTTTTAAAACGGCAGGGCACGACATCGCGCCCTGCCTAATTTCATCGTGTTTGGGCCTACCGGCTGCTAGTGCCCAGCCGCGCCTGATCTTCGATCACTTTGCCGAAGATCGCCAACGTCGGCGGCCACAGCCCGACGAAGATCGCCAGTCGCTCCGCCCGTGCCTTCGCTACCTCGTCGTCCTTCGGGATGAACCAGAGGACGAGCGAGAGCGCCACCGAGGCGAGCGAGGCGATGTAGCAGATGTATGCCGTCTGGCTGACCTTTTCAGGCTGCTGATTCGTGACGGCGTCAACTTTTTCCTGGATGCTGGCCATAGATCGGGACCCTTTCTTTATTGGTACAACTCGGACACACATGCTTTACTCGCTATCGAGCCTATCGAATAGCGATGAAGATGACCATGACGACCACCGCGATGAGCGCGGCAATACCGCCGAAGGCGAATGGCACGATCCCCATCGTCTTCGCTTCCATGGGCGTGACGACACTCGTCGGTACATCATCGCCCGTACGGGTCGGGGTGGTCGCCTCGCCGCTGGTGGCGCCTTCGATCGGTTGCTCGCGGTGCTGCATAGCAGATACTCCTTTGCCCAACGGGGGCAGGAAAAGCGGCGGGGCCGTGCAAGCGTCGCCGCAGGAAAAGGGTGGGAAGGAAGGAGGTGAAACCGTATCATCCTCTGCAGTATCGGCGGTGGATGGCCGGGGCGACCGATAGATCGTGAAGCGCTCGCCAACCGTTTGCCGACACGTCCTTACAGACAGTAATACACCGTGAGCGCACAATGGATCACTCCCCGAAGATCACTCGACCGGGGATAAGCGGTGATCGCTCATTCTCGCTCGAACCTTGATGAGCGCCATGCGGATGAACAGTCCGCTTACACAACGAGTCCCGCCGCGACGAACCGGCGCACAATCGTGCTGATACTGACCTGTTCCGTGTCCGCACGCGTTTCCAGCTCGGCGCGTTGCGCGTGGGTCACGGTGATCGTCAAGGGGACGACGGTGCGCCCGCGAGGCTTGGGGCCGGGGCGGCCTTTGGGCAGTGGTCGGCTCTTCTGTGTCGTGGTCATGCGGGTCTCCTCGCGTCTCGCATCCACCAAACGGTGCATGTCGGTCGGCGACCCAAAAGATTCTCGCATTGCCGGCGCCTCGCGGCGCGGCCCACAATGTCGGGGGTGTCAAGCGGGGGTCAAGAACTAGACGTGATCATTATACCACGGGAACTTCCCCACGATCCCTTTTGGCAATTGAAGTGTCAGTATTCCATTAAGTATGTAGATTTCCATAGATTCTTTCCGGGTATGGCATGATCCTGTTCGTAACGTGTTGCGCTGTTTGGCAATACCTCTACGTGGCCGAGGATATGAGGTATGAGGCGTTTCCCAATGCCTGGCAACGCGTTGGCCCGTACGGGGGGAATATCCCCCCGAGCTTCTGATGGAGCTTGCTCGACGGTGTGTGACCGGATTTCTTGACCATCGCATTCCCTGATACGTATACTCTGCGAACACCGACGCACGGGCATCGGCGTGTCATACGTCACAAACCCCGAAGGAATTTTCTCATGCAGCGAACACCGGGAAGCGTCCTGCTCAGTGTGTGCCGGACGCCATTCGGCAAACTCGGCGGCGCGCTCGCCAGTTTCAGCGCGGTAGACCTCGGCGCGCTCGTCATCCGTGAGGCGATCACGCGCGCCAACATTTCCGGTGCGGACGTGCAGCATGTCATCATGGGGATGGTCGTGCAAGCGGGCGCGGGCCAAATTCCGTCCCGTCAGGCGACATTCAAGGCTGGCCTGAGTCGCGAGGTGACGAGCGATACGATCAATCGCGTGTGCGCGAGCGGCATGCGTGCCATCACAATCGCGGACGCGCTGATCCGCGCAGGAGAGTACGACGTGATCGTCGCGGGCGGCATGGAAAGCATGTCGAATGCGCCGTATTTGCTCCCCAATGCGCGTTTCGGCTATCGCATGGGGAACGGCGTGCTCCTCGATGCGATGCAATACGATGGCCTGCGCTGTGGCGTTGGCGATGTCGTGATGGGACAATACGGCGATGAGGTCGCGGCGGAAGAGAACGTCTCTCGCAAGGAACAAGACGCCTTTGCGCTCCGGTCACACCGGCGGGCCGTCGCCGCCACAGACAAAGGGCTGTTTGCGGAAGAAATTGTGCCGGTTGACATCACGGATCGGCGTGGCATGGTGACGCGTGTGTCGCGCGATGAAGCGCCCCGGCCCGATACGTCGGCTGCTGCGCTCGCGAAGTTGCTACCGGCGTTCCACCCATCGGGGAGCGTGACCGCCGGGAATGCGCCGGGCGTCAATGACGGTGCGGCGGCGGTCGTCGTCGCGTCGGCTGCCTGGGCGGCGGAGCACGGTCTCAAGCCACTCGCGCGCATCGTCACGTCCGCGACGGCGGCGTGGGATGTGCCGTACCTCGCCTACAGTCCGGCGATGGCCGCCGCGAAGGCGCTGGAACGCGCCGACCTCTCGATAGATGATATTGACGTGGTGGAGATCAACGAGGCATTCGCGAGTGTGCCGCTTATCAGTGGGCGGCGGTTGGGTGTGGATTCGGAGCGGCTTAATATCAATGGCGGCGCGATTGCGCTCGGTCATCCGATCGGCGCGTCGGGCGCGCGGTTAGTGTGTACGCTCGCCTTGCAGTTGCGACGGTCGGGTGGCGGTTTGGGATTGGCGGCGATCTGTTCCGGTGGCGCGCAGGGCGACGCGATCATCCTCGAGGTGCGGTAATGAGCGAGCGGGCAATGCACGGGGCCATGTATCCATACCAGGACAAATGGCCGACGATTGCGGCAAGCGCGTACATCGCGCCCGGTGCGGTGATCATCGGCGACGTGACGATCGGTGAGGAATGTGTGATCCTGTCCGGCGCGGTCCTACGCGGCGATAACACCACGATTGTCATCGAGCGGGGAGCGAACGTGCAGGAGAACGCGACCGTGCATGTTGACCCCGGCGCGCCCGTGCGAATCGGCGAATACTGCGTGATCGGGCATAACGCGATTGTTCACGGCAGCACGATTGGTCCCGCTTCGCTGATCGGCATGCACGCGACGGTGCTCAATCATAGCGAAGTCGGTGCGGGAAGCATTGTTGGCGCGGGCGCACTCATCGCCGAAGGCGTCATCGTGCCGCCGCAAACGATGATGCTCGGTGTGCCAGCCAAGCCGCGCCGTGAGGTGAGCGACGAGGAGGCCGCCGGAATCCGCCGCAGTGCGGAAGGGTATGTCCGGCTTTCGCGCGAATATCTCGCGAGCGGCATGGGCCGCGTCAGCGACGTACTGGCAGCGGCGCAACGCGTCGTCGGTTCTTGAACCGCCAATACTGCCCAGAGGGCACCCGCAAGGACGCCAAGAAAACGCGGCGAAGAGTTTTTTGTAGTTTCTCTTTCCCTTCTTGGCGTCCTTGGCGTCTTGGTGGTTCAAGTCTTGTCCATCGGCGTGCTGATCGCCGCCAGGTCGTCCGACCATGTTTCCGCATCCGTGTCAGGAACGGGCATGTTGTAGAGCGCGTAGAGTTCGCGTACGAAGCGCTCGGGATCAACATACTCTATTCGGTATGCGGAGGCGAGTGCGAACGGTGAGGTGGGCAACTCGATGCGTATCCACCCTTCGTCCACACCGCGCAGATGCAACTCATCCATCCGTTTGACGAACTTCGGCATCGAAACCGGCGGCGTGAGTAGATAGTAGAATTGCTGGTCACGCTCGTTCTGCGACCATAAGGCATGAATGATCTGGCGATGACGTGTCTGCGCCTCCGACCGCTCCTCGACCCCGCCCGCCGCGATGAATCCCTTAATCATGCCGCCGAATCGCCCGACCGGCACGATATCCTCGTGACCCTTCGGGCATGCGTTCGCTTCCACCCTTCCCGCCGGATAGACGCGGCGGCATGTCTCGCACCAGTAGTATGCAGCCATCTTGACCTTTTCCAATCAGTTCGAATCAACCTCGGCGCGCTGCGCCTGTGATACGATTATCGCACGGTCGCCGCATGTCGTCGGATTTCGCGGCGCCGTCCGCCCCGCTGGGCGAGGAAAGGACAGATTCCGTGCCTGTACGTGTTCGTTGGATGGCGGTCTTGATCGGCTTTTGCGTCGCCGCAATCGGCACGCTGGTGCTCACGCCGCTCCTCGAACGTGTCGGCCTTCAGGTGAACGCCGGCCCCGTGGACATGCTGACGATGGTGTCGCTCCTCTGTGGCGGGTTCGTTGCCGGCCGCCTGGGGCGACGGTTCGAGGGCATCCAAGGGGCAACAGTCGCCATTCTCTATATTTTCGTCATCTGGCTCAGCAAGCAAGTGCTGGACGAGATCCACGTTGCGAATGCGGCCGGCCTCGCCGCGCTTGGTAAACTCGATTCGTGGAGCAACTTCGGCAAAGATTTCTTCTACTTCATCGCGGGCGCGCTCGGTGGCCTTTGGGCGACCCCGTTCAATGAGCGGGAGCGCGCTCGCGATACGGTGGCGCTCCATTCTCATACGACGCGGCGCAGTCGCCCGGAGCCGTCAACGGGCGGTGTCATCGCGACCGACGACGCTGCACCCGAATAAAACGTACATGCTGGGATGTTTTTATTGGTGGTCGCAGGCTTTCCAGACTGCTTTCCGGGGCGGAGAAGCAGGCTGAAAGCCTGCGACCACCCGATTTTCGGCCAAACTCCGTAGATTCTCCTTCGCTCCGAACTCAAAGGGCGGCTCCGAGAGATTGGAGCCGCCCTTAACGTGGTACGCGTTTCTTGCTGTTCGTTAGTCGCCGCGCTTGTCCGAGCCGCCAGTAAATTTCTGGATCAACCAGATGAAGAAGATTCCGACGACGACCATGCCGAACATCAGCGGCAATTCAACGGTGATATTTGCTTCCCATGCCGCAAACGCGGTCAGTGCATCAAGCATTGTTGTCTCCTCACTATGGTACCGCGCGGAGGCGCTCGCGAAGCGCAGTCGTTACGCCGATACTTCCGGCTTTGTGGCGACGAGTGCCATGTCAGCCGATAGTATCGAGGCGGGCGGCACGGAGGCGACCGAACCTGCCGATGCTGCGTTCCCGACTTTCAGCATGACATGCATGCCGAGTTGTTCGTGGCCGGGAATGTTGCAGATCACGGTGTAGGTGCCCTCTTTCAGGTCCACCTTGAAGTCGCCGCCCTTGCCCGGATCAAATGTATCGCTCGTCATGTTGAGTTCTTTGATCGCGATGTTGTGCGGTGATGGACCAGTGTTCTTGATATGAAATGTCACCGAGCCGGGCTTGACGAGCGATGTATCCATCTGGATCGCGAAATCCTTCTCGGTCGCGTTGATCGTCATGCCGTCGCCGACGATCTGCGCGGGTGCGCCACCACTGGCATTGCCGGCATTCGCACCCCCTGCGGACGCGACCGCGCTGGGATTCTGAACATTGCTGGCGATTGGCCCGACCGTCGCGAGCGCCGGGTTGCCGCCGATCCCGCCAGTGTTGATCGCCAGACTCGGTGCGGGCGGTGTGCCATTGTGTACCTGGTACTCCTTGACCACCGCTTCCGTGCCATCCCAGTTACCATATTCGATCATCGCTACCAGCGCACCGATTTGCTCATCGTTGAGCGGCCCACCATTTTGCAGCGCCCATGCGGGCATATACGTGCCGGGGCGACCGTTGATGAGGGTGCGAGTCAGATATTCCGTTCGCTGCGTCGCCTGCGCTTCGGTCGTTGGCCGGTTCGCGGGAATGTCGAGTTTCAGCCCGACGCCGCCCTGACCGCGGTTGCCGTGGCAGGTGGCGCAGTTTGCCGCGAAGAGCTGCTGACCGCGTGCGACCTGCTCTTCGCGCACGCGATCATCGGCCTTCGCGCGGTCGGTATTATTCGTCAACAAATAAACCAAGATAAGCAGCACACCGGCGATCAACATGAGCACAACCGTGGCGGCCTGTCGTTCAGAGCGACTGAGCATCTGTTACTCCTCGACTTCGTTGTCGTTCACGCTCACGCAAGTTTCGTCGCCTGGCTCGCATCGAATGCCTGCCGCGTCGTCACTTTGCCCGTATCCACGATCACCGCACCGTTATCAACCGTGATCGGGAAATAGTCGAGCGGACGCGTCGCCGGGCCATGAATGAGGTCACCCGTCTGCCCATTGTAGAGCGATCCATGGCACGGACACTGGATATTTCCCTCCAGCGCTGGACTGGGTGCGGGCACCGTGCAGCCGAGATGCACGCATTTCCAGTAGACGGCGATAGCCGTGTCGGCAGAGGCTGGGAGGATATAAAAGCGACCCGACGAGTTGCGAACGAATTTCTGACCCGCGAGCAACGTCTTCACATCCTGCACCGTGCCCGCGTTCACCTTCGCTCCGAAACCGATGACTTTAGTCGGATACAACATCCGATAGGTTGCGACCGCACTCGTTGCGGTGAATGCGCCGAGGAGACCGAAGAGTCCATAGCGCGTGAACCGCCGCCGCGATGTGCGCTGATCCAGGACAGGGAGGCGCTCCCGTGATTGCCCTGGGTATGACGTTGCTTGCATGACTGCACAGTCCTTCCTCTAAGCGCGCCGTTGCGCCTAGCCGACCGGTGGTGGGTTTGGCAGCAGGATATCCGGGAGATCCCACGGCCAAACGAGATGTTGACTTTCGCCTCGGAACCCGGTGCCAACAATGGCGAGTACCCAATACGAGACTGCGAATGCGGTGAACAGTGCGATCACCAGTTCACGCGTCGTCGGCTTCCACGCAGCGAGCGTCGTCACGACGAGGACACCGATGAAGGCGAGAATGATGATCGAAGGGATGACCCACGATCGGATAATCGTCGCGATGTTGTTATCCACCAACGGCAACGACTCGAAATTCGTCCGTGCGAGCAACTGAGTCGGTCCCCAATAGGTGTTATCCCAGAAGACCAGGCCGACTTCGACAATCGTCGTATAGAGCGCGGAGAAGATGCAGATTTGCTTGCCCTTCGCGGTCGGGAAATACCGCCCGACGCCCGTCGGATCGCGGTCAAAGTACGGGATCGCGGCGACGAGCGTCAGTGCGACGCCCGGCAGCACGACACCCGCGAGCGCCACATTCATGTGCAGGAGCAGTTCCTGCAAGTTGAGGAAATACCACGGCGCCTTGGAAGGGTTCGGGGTGTGAGCGGGGTTCGCGAGACTTTCCAGTGGTGAACGCACGACGATAGATACGACGGTGAGGACGATCAGGAAGACCGCTGCCGCGACCGCCTCGATGACCACGAGATGCGGCCAAACGAGCACTTCATCGCGCTCCGGCGCTTCCGATCGGGCGTAGCGATCACCCTTGACAAGATCGAGCAGTTTTTGTGTCTTTTGCGCGTCCGGCGAAAGAGTGGGCCGCGCTGTTGGCGTTCCAGCAGTCATAGCGAATCCTCTCTCGCCCTAGAGCGGGGCCGAAATATTGCCATCCTTGCGGATGCGCCAGAAGTGAACGACCATCAGGAGCGATGCGACGAGCGGTAAGCCAACGACGTGGAGGGTGTAGAAGCGGATCAGCGCTCCCTGCCCGATGGTCGGCCCGCCAATCAGCAGATACTGCACCTTTTGGCCGAGCAACGGAGTCGCTGCGGCAATGTTCGTGCCCACCGTGACCGCCCACAGGGCCAGTTGATCCCACGGCAGCAGGTAGCCGGTGAACGAGAGCAGGAAGGTGACCGTCAGCAAGCCGACGCCGATCACCCAGTTGAACTCGCGCGGTGGCTTATACGATCCGGTGTAGAAAACGCGCATCATGTGCAGGAAAACGGAGATCACCATCGCGTGCGCGGCGTACCGGT
>JALYXG010000630.1 GCA_030947205.1 Chloroflexota bacterium | reverse complement strand
GGCGAACGCCGATGGGAAGAGGGCAGACCGTGCGCGTACTTGTAGTCGAGGATGAATCGCGGTTGAATGCCCTGATCCGCACCGCCCTGAGCGAGGAGGGGTACGCGACCGACAGCGCGGCGGATGGCGATGAGGCCTCGTATCTCGTCTCGATCAACCCGTACGACCTGATCGTGCTCGATCTCGGTCTGCCGAAGCGGGATGGATTGAGCCTTTGCCGGGAGTGGCGGGCGGCGGGCAACCCGGCGGCAATCCTCATCCTCACCGCGCGGGACGGCGTAACGGACCGCGTCGCGGGCCTTGACAGCGGCGCGGACGATTACCTCGTCAAGCCCTTCCACGTCGCCGAATTACTCGCCCGCACCCGCGCCCTGCTCCGGCGCGAGCAGGGCGGGCAGCGCCGCACGACCATCCTCCAGGTCGCAGACCTCACGCTCGACACCGCCTCGCACGTCGTCACACGCGGCCCGCGCACGATCCCCCTGACCGACCGCGAGTTCTCCATTCTGCGCTACCTGATGCACCGCGCGGAGGCCGTCGTCAGCCGAACGGAACTGCTTGAACACGTCTGGGACGAACAGTACGACGGCCTTTCCAATATCGTGGACGTCTACATCCGCCGCCTCCGGCAGCATATTGACGAGGGGGCAACGACGCCCCTCATCTACACCGTCCGAGGCGCCGGCTACCGAATCACCGCGCACGGCGAATAGCGACGGGGCGAAACCGGGGAGAACCGCATTCGCCTTCCGGTCATTATCGTTGCACCGTCGGCGTTGGTGTGATTGCGGCGGGGCCGGTGCGCGCGGGCGGTGTCGGCGACGGGCTGTTCACGAAAACGACATTCTTGATACCCGCATCGTTGAGGAGGCGCGTGAGATCGCCGGCGGCGTTTTCCTGCGCCGATTTCAACAGCGCACCGTCGGCGAGGGTTTCCGTTTTCGCCCGGTTCTCCGCGTCGCGCAGGACGGTATCGAGTAACTCCTTCGAGGCGCCACCGATAAATGAAGTCGGGCCGGTTGAACGCGAAACGACGTGGCTCTTCTGCGCGTCCAATGCCTGACTAACGATGAACGAAGGTGGCAGGACGATGCGCACGGTGTCGCCGTCCAGGGTGATGTCGCTCTCCTGTATCTTCGATAAATCCACGCCCGCTTTGACATCGTAGACCGCGAGATAGGTGAGCGATTCGGTGGAACCGGGGAGCCTGCTACTCGCCGACTTCGTAATCTGTTGATCCACCTGCCGCTCGGCCGTGACGAGCTGATCCGCCCCCCGGATCGTGTGCAGGACGGCGGGGCGCACATCGGTCTTCTGCTGGACCTTCGGCGCGAACGGATGGAGCGTCAGGCCATAGTGCGTGACGTACAATGTCAGGCCGATCACCGCAGCCACACCGAGAATCGTCAGGCCGCCACCGCGCCGGATCATTGTTGTTCCCACAACTGATATGGCGCCACGAACGTGGCCACCGTTTTCTGACTGCCGATGTACCAGATGAGGATCATCATAGCGATGATAACAATCGCGAGCACGAAGATGGCGACCATGCGTCGTGCGGACATTGCTGCACCCCCTCCTGTACTGAACCGGACAACCGGGTCATGCGCCCCAGTCGTTTAGACATTTACACCATGCCCTACGCAGGAACGACGCCAGCAATTCGCGCGATTAGAGGGCATGGAGTGAATGAGAAGGCTGTCGGATATTCCTTTCCACGTCATCGAGCGCGGCGAGCAGGCGTTCGATGTCCGCCTCGTCATTGTAGAGGTGGAACGAGACGCGGATGCGGCCGTCGCCGCCCCAGACGAGGACACCCCGCTCCGCCAATGCATGGACGAGCGCGGCGGGTTCGGGCCACGCGAAGCAGATGTTCGGTCCGCGCCGCGCCGGGTCTTCCGGCGTCAGGAGCGTCAGCCCACGATCCGCAAGCGCGCGGCGCAGTTTCCCGCCAAGTGCGAGGACGTGCCGCTCGATCCGCTCGACGCCGACCGCCGCCAGATAGTCCAGTGCGTTGTCGAGAATGGCAAGCGCCAGAAACGGCGGGTTGCCCGCCTCGAAGCGCGTGGCGCCCGGCGCGAATTCGTATGCTGCCGGTGTCGCGACGCTCCGCGCGCCGGTGACGCTGTGCCAACCGATCGTTTGCGGCGGCAGATCAGCCAGGCGCTCTGGGTTGCGGTAGAAGATCGCCGCCCCGTGGACACCGAGCAAGTATTTGTAGCAACTCGTTACCAGTATATCGGCGTAGCGCGCCGATACGGGCACGACACCCGCCGCGTGCGTCGCGTCTACGCTGACCAACGAGCCGAAGCGATCCGCCAGCGCCCGCACGTCTTCGAGCCGATACCGCCGCCCGGTAAGGAAACTGACCTGACTAATGGAAAGGACGCGTGTCCGGTCATCCATCGCCGCCGCGAGTCGCTCCAATGTCGGCTCCGCGCCCCACTGCCGGGCGATCCGCACCTCGACGCCTCGATCGGCGAGTCGCGTCCACGGATAGATGTCGGACGGGTACTCGATGTCCTCCACGACGACGTTGTCGCCCGCGCGCCAGTCCAACCCGGCGGCGAGTTGATTGACGCCGTCCGTCGCGGAGTCGAGGAAGGCGATATCCGCCGCGTCCACGCCGAGCAGGGCGGCGGCGCGCGACCGGCACTGCTCCAGCGTGCCCATCAGCCCTTCTTCGCGGCCCGCCATCCCCGCGCTCTTCTGCTCAAAGAAGCGTGCGACGACCGCCGCGTGACTCTTGAGCACCGCCGTCTCGCCGCCCGCGCAGAGGTGCGCGACCGCCGGTACATGGAGAAAATTGTCTTTGGACACAAGCGCCGCGATCCGTTCCGCCGTCACCATGCCGCACCTCCCGTTGCAATGTCATCCCCGATACTGGGCATCGTCGCGCGAATCGGGGTATATCACAAGGGTGTGAAGGGCGCCCGTCCACCATGATCGCTCTAGCCCGAGGTGTTCTGGATATTCGTCGCGGCGAGGGCGAGGGCGGCGCAGTAGCCATCGCCGGGATTGGCCCAGCGGCGTTCGGGGAGCATTCTGCCCATGTACATCTCCGGCTGCGTGCGGACGAGATGCCGGAGGAGCGGCGCGCCATCCCAGAAACCGATGCGCGGGTCGAACCGCTTGGTGCAATACCGGTTGACCGGGGCGGGGAAAATATAGGTGGCGAGATGCACAAGGTGGCCAAGGACGCCGTACTGGGGCGTCCGAAACGTCAGCCCGCCGTTCGGGCCACCCGTCGCGCCGATGCCCGCGTAGTTGTTCGCTGACGGGTCCACCGCGCCACCATACGCGCGGGCGCCCGTCTCGTGCAGCATCTGCGCCCACGGCAGGAGCGGGTCCATGCCGAACTGCGGCGCGTAGTGCCAATAAAGCAGCGCCACCTGCCGCCAGTTCCCCGGCCCCTTCGGTCGCGGATTGAGGCTCGCCGCGTAATTCACCGCCTGCCCCACCCGCGCCCGTGGCGAACTGACGAAACTCTCCTCTACCGTCACCATAATCCAGCCCCCATAGCAGTAGTCAGTAGTCAGTAGTCAGAGGGATTTGATCTCGTTCTGACTACTGACTACTGGCTACTGGCTACTAATAGAGTTTGTCGAGATCGAGGATATTGCGCATGTCGGCGGTGCGGCCCTCGGCGAAGCAGCGGAGGTTATGCGCGAAAAGCGCGGTGAGACGTTCGTTCTCGCGCGCCGCCGTGCTCGCCGAGTGCGGGTTGATAATGACGTTCTCCATCTCCCACAAGGGCGAATCGGGCGGCAATGGCTCCGTGCGAAAGACATCGAGCGCCGCGCCTCGGATGCGACCGTGCGCGAGTGCGTCCGTCAGCGCCGCCTCATCCACCAGTTGCCCCCGACCGATGTTGACGACGATTGCGCTCGGCTTCAGGAGCGCGATCATCTCCGCCGAAAGGATATTCTCCGTCTCGTCCGTATGCGGCGCGCACAGCACGACGGCGTCCGCGCGCTTCAGGGCGTCGGCAAGCCCCGCGCGGTCGGTCGCCTCGTCGAAGTGCGGGTAGTCGCGCCCCGTGCCGACCGCGACGGTGTGCATGTCGAAGCCGTGCGCGCGGCGCGCCACCGCCTGCCCGATCTTGCCCGGCCCGATGACGACGAGCACCGCATCCGTTAATTCGCCGGAGTCGTACCGCGCCCAGTGATGCTCGGCCTTCTCACGCAGCAGGTACGGCCCTTCCTTGACGAAATGGAGGATGCCGTACAGGGCAAATTCCGCCATTGGCCCGGCATGGGTGCCGCTCGCGGTCGTGATAATCAGATCGTCCGCCTTCGTGATGCCGAGCCGCCGCATCCCCATCCCGACGCCCGACGAGGTCATGCCAATCCAGCGGACTTTCGGCGCGTATTGACGAGGATGGACGCCCGCACGCCGATCCACATCCCACAACGCGTCTGCGTCGCGCAGAAGCGCCGACCACGCGGCCTGCTGCTCCGGCGTCCGCTTCCACTCCGGCGGCCCGTCATGGTCGGCGTTGTAGCGCATCGGCGGCAGCAGATCAGGCTCGTACCGGATCGCCACATTCCCCGGCGCACCGGCACGGAGCGTCGCAACGTGCTCCGCTTCAATTGGCGACGCGATTACGACAGTGAGCGGTTGGTTGAGTGTCACGCATCCCTCCCCTTGATGAGCAATGAGCAATGAGCAATGAGCAATGAGCGGGCGCCCTTTAGTGGTGCATCCGGTCAATTCGTTCCACATGGCAGGACCGTTAATCGCTTGCTAGATCAGGGGAGATACGACCGTGGATGCGCAAACAACTAACCGGATGCACCA
>JALYXG010000619.1 GCA_030947205.1 Chloroflexota bacterium | reverse complement strand
GAGATTTTCACGCCGCTCGCGGAGTACGCGGAGGCGCACGGCGTCAAAATTGCTTTCGAGACCGCCGCGCGGGGCGGCGGCGAGGGGAACCTCGCGCACAGCCCGGAACTGTGGGATCGTTTGTTTGCGGCCGTACCGTCGGAGGCGCTCGGTCTCAGTTTCGACCCGTCCCATCTCGTCTGGCTGCATGTGCCGAATATCCCGGATGTGATCCGCGCGTACGGGCCGCGCATCTATCACATGGACGGCAAGGACGCCGAGATTCTGCCCGCACAACTCGCCAAGCAGGGGATTCTCGGCAACGGATGGTGGCGCTATCGGCTGCCGGGGCTGGGCGCGTGCGACTGGACCGCGATCTTCTCCGCGCTCGGCGATGTGGGGTACGATGGCGCGGTGAGCATCGAGAACGAGGATCCGCTCTGCCTCGGGCTGGCCGGGGCCGCATGGTCGGCGGACTATTTGCGCGCGCGGCTCCTCCCGCTGAGCGCGCAATCGGAAGAAAGAGGGGCGCGCTAATGGCAGCGGATCGGTTGCGGATGGGGATTGTCGGGTGTGGTGGGATCGCGAAGACGCACGCGAAGGCGCTCGCGAGTTTGCCGGAAGCGCTCTTTGCGGCCTGTTGCGACATTGACGAATCGCGCGCGCGGGAGATGGCCGAGGAGTACGGCGTCCCGAATGTCTTCACCGACGTGCATGCGCTGATGCAGAGCGGCACGGTGGACGCGGTCCTCGTCTGCACGCCGCACCCGAGCCACGCACTGGTCGTCGTCGCGGCGGCGGAGGCGGGCGTCCATGTCCTCTGCGAGAAGCCGATCACGGTTGATCTCGTGGAGGCCGACCGGATGGTTGACGCCGCCGCGCGGGCGGGGATCAAGTTCGGCGGTATCTTCCAACGGCGCTTCTGGCCGGCGGCGCAGCGCATCCGCCGCGCCATTGACGACGGGCAACTTGGCCGACTGACCCTCGGCGAGTGCCAGACGCGCATCTGGCGACCGCGCGCGTACTATGCGCGGGATGCATGGCGCGGCAAGTGGGCGACCGAGGGCGGCGGTGTCTTGATGAACCAGGCAGTCCACGCGATTGACCTTTTCCAGTGGTACATGGGGCCCGTGACCGAGATCTACGCCCACTACGACACGCTCGTGCATGGCGACTACATTGATGTCGAGGACACGGTCGTCGCGACGGTGCGGTTCGCCGGTGGCGGGATGGGTTTCATCGAGGCGGCGACGACGATCAACCCGAACTTCGGCTTCAAGGTCGCCGTGCATGGCGACAACGGCGCGACAGCGAGCGTCTGGGAGTCGCCGGAGGGGACCGAGGGCGTCAATGACCTTTGGACGGTCGGCGGGGAGATCGAGCACATTGATGTCTTCGCGGCGGACCGGGAAACGACCCCCGGCTTCCCGGCGTTCCACCGGATGCAGATTCAGGAGTTCGTGCAGGCGGTTCTCGCGGGGCGCGATCCGGCGGTGACGGGGGAGGAGGCGCGCAAGGCGCTCGAAATTATCCTCGCCATCTACCAGTCGTCCCGCACCGGCAAGCCCGTCAGCATGCCGATGGCGCGAACGACGTAGCGGAAAGCATCGCGCACTGGGATCGTTGGATGGACTTCCCTCATGGATGCCAACGTAGCCGATGATCCAGGCTCTCCCACAATCGCGTCAATGCTCCGGCATTTCCGTAGGAGCGGTTCGAGCACCGTCCCTATGGGAAACGACCGCGCCGATGTATGACGACATGGTTAGCGCGAAAGAGTTAGGAGTTACACAGTTCGCGAGAGAAAACCCATATCACCAAAAAAAACGCTCCAACTGCGTAAGTCCTCTCTTGGCCTATCCGCTCGGTGTCATCTACTTCACCTTCCTCGTCACCGGGTTCTCGCTCAGCGTCAGCCTGCTCGTCACCCTTTTAGTGGAAGGCGCTCGCATATCTTTTCCTCGACTTCCCGCTCGGCATCATCTCCTTTGTCCTGACCGTCACCTTGCTGACGATCCCGCAACCTAACCCCCGGCCCTTTCCGTTCCTCGGCCTGGGAAGGGGTGACTCAGTATCGGTATCCAGGTATTCCACCGAACGCCCCGATCTCAAAAAGGCTCACTCCCCTTCCCACGCCGAGGAACGGAAAGGGCCGGGGGTTAGGTTCCCCCTCGCACGATGGCCGCCGATGCGGTACGGTTGGGCAGGGATGATTCCTGACCGATGCAATAAGGGGAATCTGATGCCATTCTGGAAGGTTGCGACGTTGATCGAGGATCGCATATGAGCCGCGCGCAATGTTCGTTGCTCGGGTTGTGCCTCCTCGTTGGCGGCTCCGGTCTCTTGCATTTTGTCGTGCCCGGCCCGTACCGCCGCATCGTGCCCGCGCCGCTCCGCGCCCATGCGGTCGCACTCGTTGCCGCGAGCGGCGCGTGTGAACTCGCGTGCGCGGCGCTGCTCGCCCTCCCGCGCACACGGCGGTTTGGGGCAGCGGCGACTGCGGCGTTGTTTGTCGCCGTCTTCCCCGCGAATGTCCAGATGGCGCTCGACAGCCTTCACACCACTACAGCATTCGCGGGGGGCGTGATCGCTCTCGCCTGGTTGCGCCTGCCGCTGCAAGTACCGCTCATCCGCTGGGCGCTGCGTTTCCGCTCCGCACAATAGAATGACGATAATGCCTGGACGACCGCTTCAAGAAAGGGAGAAATCGCCCGTGACGCACGCAACACCCACCGCCCATACGCCGATGACCGGCACGCCGCCGAGCGCCGTCACGAACCCGCCGCGCCAATGGGGGCCGGACGCGCCCGTGAACATCTATCCCGACCCGGACGTCGTCGTCGTTGATCCGCAGTTTCGGACGCTTCTCCAGAGCAGTTCGCCGATCCAGCGCCTTTGGACGGGATCGCTCTGGGCCGAGGGGCCGGCGTGGTGCGGGCAGGGCCGCTATCTCGTCTGGAGCGATGTCGGTGACGATGTGCAGTACCGCTGGTTACAGGACGATGGCCGCATGACCGTTTTCCGCAAGCCATCGCGCAACAGCAACGGCAACACCTTCGATTTCGAGGGGCGACAAGTGACGTGCGAGCACTTCTCACGCCGCGTTGTCCGCTGGGAGCATGACGGCTCGATGACGGTGATCGCGGATCGCTACAACGGCAAGCGGTTCAATTCGCCGAACGATCTCGTCCCGCATCCCGACGGCAGCATCTGGTTCACCGACCCGCCCTACGGCAACTCGCTGTACGAGGGCCAGCCCGATGAAGGTGGCCCGTTCAATCCGCGCCTGGGCACGACCGACGCAGGCGGCGAGCAACAGGAATTGCCGACCTCGGTGTATCGCGTTGATCCGAGCGGTCGTATTGATCTCGTCACCGACGAACTCGCCCGGCCCAATGGCCTGTGTTTCTCGCCGGATTACACCAAACTGTACGTCTGTGACACGGGGCCGGGGCCGCGCGACGTCAAGGTCTTCGATGTCACGGACGCGAACACGGTGGCGAATGGCAGGGTTTTCACCGACATGCGGGCGGACGGCGTGCATTGCGGGCCGGACGGCCTGCGCGCCGATGTCCACGGCAACCTTTGGTGCGCGAGCGCGGCGGGCGATGTCGGCCTCGGCTACAGCGGCGTGCTCGTCTTCACGCCGGAAGGGCAGCTGATCGGCCGCATCCGCCTGCCCGAATCCTGCGCCAATGTCTGTTTCGGTGGCCCGAAGCGCAACCGCCTCTTCATGACCGCCAGCCAGTCCGTCTACGCGCTCTACGTCAACACGCAGGGGGCGACGCCCGGATAATCGAAATCGAAATCGAATGAGATCTGCGGGGAGATCACACCTCCGGGGCGAGGGCTGCACCGCGCGAAAGGCGTGAGAGCGCAAAGAAGAGCCGGGTTTGACTGTTTACCACTGGCACAAAGCCGAGTTTTTGATAGAAGCCGCGCGCCTGCTCGTAGGCGTCCACGACAAGAAACATCACGGGCAGCTCGCGCTGCGTCTCGGTGCGGCGAAGGGCATTGGCAATGAGCAGCGAACCCAAGCCTTTGCCTCCATACGCCCCATGGACGGCGAGCCGACTGAGGAGCGCGGCCGGAAGCTCCGGATAACGCGGCAGTTTGGCGCGTCGGTCTTCGGGCACTCCCTCAGTGGGGATCGTGGCGGGAGAAAGCGTATAGTATCCGACTACCTGTGTCAGATCATCCACCGGTGTCGCAACGAAAACGGCGCAGGTACGATCGCGCATTGCCTGCACCGCCTGCTCTTTGATGAATCTATCCAGCGGTCCATCGCCTGATGCAAAGTTCGCGCGGTCATGTGCCGCACCGAGGCGCACGATGGTGAACTGCGGAAGGCTCATATGTCCGAAAGAACAAGTGTATCGTGCTGTGCGAGCGCTTCCACAAGTTTTCGTGGCAGTGGTGAAGGATCGAGCCACGCATCAATCATCGCCCGCGACGCTTCCGCACCGACATCAAGCATCTCGTGTTCGTGTATCACCGCGTATGCCTTTTCACGGATCGCCCGCTCGACGAACGCGGTAAAGGAGATGTGTTCATACGATGCCGCCCGCTCGGCATCGCGCTTCGTTTCATCGGTGATCCGTGCCGATAGGCGAGCCTGCCGATGCACCCGCTCTACCTTCTGTGGTTTTG
>JALYXG010000123.1 GCA_030947205.1 Chloroflexota bacterium | reverse complement strand
GCGCTGCGGGCGGAAGTCGCGGCGCTCGGTCTTCCCGATCTAGACGCGTGGCTGTTGGAGTACCGTGCGGCCCGCCGCCTCGTCCAGCGCGCAGACCTGGAGGCGGCCCGCGACACGACGCATACGGCGCACGAGATGGTGCAGCGCCTGACCGAGCAGCAACGGGCGCATATCTGCGAGGCGTGCCCCGTCCGCGATGAGCACCGGCGCAATCTCGGCGTGCTCGAACGACTGATGCGGGAGCGTCAAATGCTCGCCGATCGCGCTGCGCAGGAGTCGCAGGCGGACGACGCGCAGACGCGCAACCTCATTCGTGGTGTCGCTGCCGTGCTGCACCAGTTCGGCTACCTGCATCGCGGTTACACAACGCCGAAAGCGGACGTGCTGGCGGATATTTTCGACAACAACGGGCTGGTAATCGCGGAACTCGTTGATCGCGGCTGGCTCGACGAATTGGCGCCGGAGGATGTGGCGGAAGTCTTCTCATGGTTCGCGTATGACCGCGACGCGCGCTTCGAGAACACCTTCGAGTTGCCGCGCCACCTGACGATCGTGCGCGAGCGATTGGACGACTTGACGCACGGCGTCCTCGTTGCGGAGCGCCGCGCGGGGCTTGCGATCACAACGGGGTATCACCCGCTCTTTTACGGCGCGCTGCGGGCGTGGTGCAGAGGAGCGGTGATGGAGCGCGTCGTCGAGAAAGTCGGCCTCAGCGAGGGAGATGTCGTGCTCGCGTTCAACAAATCGCTCGATAGTATGCACCAGGTGCGGACGATGCTCCAAACGGTGCGCCCGGACAGCCCGCTCATCGAGCGGTTGGCACAAGCGGAGCGGCGGGTGCGGCGCGGTATCGTCGAGCAGTCGTACACCATCGGCATCATGCCCGTTGCCGCCGTGCCGATCCCCGGCAGCACGGAGCCGTCATTTGAAGGAGATTCATAGTGTCCGTGCAGGTCGGTGTGACCGTGTTGATTGTTGGCCTGCTTGTCGCCGCGTTGCTCGCGGTCATCGTCAGTCGGTGGGCGCTCAAAATGGATCGTCGGGCGCGGCGGCGCCAGCAGAAGGCGATCCGGCGTCGCCGCATTGGTGGCCTGGACGACCGCTGACGCCTACGCTACTCCTCTTCATTCAGAGCCCGATGAAGCCCTGATCGGTGACGCGGGCGGATGGAATCACGGAGAGCGCGAGAAACGAGAGCGTCGCGAAGGGGGCGGGGAGCGGGGAGCCGAGCGCGCGTACTTGTGCTGAGAGGAGCTCAAGTTCTTCCGCGACGACGTGCGCCGGCTGATCGGAGAGCAGGCCGGCAAGCGGCAGCGGCATGTGGCCGCGTACGATGCCGTCAACAACGAGTGCGAGGCCGCCGTCCATCGCTTCGACCGCCCGGACGGCGCGGGCCATATCATCGTCATTCGCCCCCGCGACGATGATATTGTGCGCATCATGCGCGACGGACGAGGCAATCGCCCCTGCCCGCAGACCCAGACCGACGACGAGGCCGACACCGACATTGCCCGTCGCGCGGTGCCGCTCGATACAGGCGAGTTTGAGAATGTCGCGGTCGGGATCGGCTTCGACGTAGCCATCGGTGACGCGCGGCGTGACCCGCAAATGTTCGGTGACGATTTGCCCGGGGACGATGCCGACGGCGTCCATTGGGCCGCCGTCCGACCGCAGGCCGAGCCGCGCGACGCCGAATGCGCCGAGGTGCACCGTCCGTCGCAGCACATCGGGGATCGCGCTCGCGCTCTCGAAGAGCGGTACGCCGTCTTCCGCGACGCATATCCCCGCGTGATACGTTTGCAGGACGCGGAACGCCGCGAGGTCTTCGAACAGTACGACATCGGCGCGCATCCCCGGTGCGATCGCGCCGCGATCCCGGAGATTCCAGTACCGCGCCGTGTTGATCGTGCAAAGTTGCAGGGCGCGGATCGGGTCGAGGCCGCCCCGGACGGCGCGGCGGAGCGTTTCGTCCATGTGCCCGTCCGCGATGAGCGTCGAGCATTCCCGGTCGTCGGAGCAGAACATGATGCACGGCCATGTCCGGTCGGTCACAAGCGGCAGGAGCGCGTCGAGATTGTGCTCGGTTGAGCCTTCCCGGATCATGACCGACATGCCGCGCCGCAACTTTTCCGCCGCCTCATCGAGCGTCACCGACTCGTGATCGGAGCGCGGGCCTGCGGCGATGTATGCCTGTAAATCCGTGCCGCGCACGCCGGGCGCATGGCCGTCAATCGGGCGGTGCGCTTCCTCGGCGGCGACCGTGCGGGCGAGGACATCCGGGACGCCGCCAATGGCGGGCGGGTAGGCCATCAGTTCGCCGAGACCGATCACTTCCGGGATTGCCAGACCCTCGGCAATCTCGTCCGGCCCGAAGGTCGCGCCCGCTGTTTCGCGCGGACTGGCCGGTACGCACGACGGCATCGTGAAGAAGCATGATATCGGCAGGCCGCGCGTTCCGGCGATCAGCGCCCGCATGCCGACGAGGCCGAGCACATTGGCGATTTCGTGCGGGTCGGAAATCGTTGCACTTGTGCCGTGCGGGATCACGGCGCGCGCGAACTCCGTCACCCAGAGCAGGCTCGATTCGAGATGGATATGCGCGTCCATCAGACCCGGTGCGAGATACCGCCCGCCGAGATCAACGGTTTGCCGACCGTCGGTGTATGACCCGACGCCAGCGATCCGCCCGTCGCAGATCGCGACGTTGCCTTCCTCGATCTCACCCGTGTACACATTGACGATCCGGGCGTTGGCGAGGATCAGATCGGCGGAGGCGCGCCTTGCCGCGACGGCAACAAGGCGCGCACGTTCCGTCGTTTCGTTGGTGCGGTTGCCGTTCACTCGACGCCTCCTGTGGGGTACGTTGCGCCCTCGTCGAGCGGCCAGATCGGACGCCGCACCTGCCGGAAGGC
>JALYXG010000612.1 GCA_030947205.1 Chloroflexota bacterium | reverse complement strand
CGTCGTAGTCTTCAATTTCGTCCAGTTCCGGGCCGGGCCGGTGGAGCAACACGGCGCGCAACCGGCTGCACTCGGAACCGGAGCCCCACGTGCCCCAGATATCGGCCATCTCCTCGCGGCGCGATTGCGTCCGTGGGGACCATTTCTCGCCGCCATATGCACCCGTCAATGACACGCTCGTCGCTCCTTGTGACCGGTTACGCGCGCCCGTAGACCGGGATCGCTGCGCCGCTGATGATGCCGCTCTCCTCGGACGCCAGGAAGCGGATGACCTGCCCGATCTGCTCCGGTCGTACCCAGGTGGCGAAATCGCTTCCCGGCATCGCCGTGCGGTTGGCCGGTGTGTCAATGACGCTCGGTAGGATCGCATTTGCCGTAATACCGTGATCGCGCCCCTCGTTCGCCAGCGCCTCGGTCAGCGTAATGAGCGCGCTCTTGGACGACGCGTACGCAGCGAGGCCCGCCGGAGCCGTGCGCGCGGCGCGTGACGCGACGTTAATGATACGCCCCCAGCCCTGCATTTGCATCACCGGGATCGCCGCGCGCGCCATCAAAAAGGCGGTTGTCGCGTTCAGCTCATATTGTTCGCGCCACGTCGCCAGATCGGTCTCCGCAACCGTCGGTCCGCCTGCATAGCCGCCGACGATGTTGACGAGAATATGGAGCGCGCCGTGCGTATCAGTCGCGTGCCGTACGACGGACGCCGCGCCTTCCTCCGTTGCGACATCTGCCGCCACGGTCGCGAACCCTAAGCCGGGATCGTGACCCTTGGGGTGGTGCGTGGAGGTGGCGACGACGATAGCGCCCGCATCGAGCAGCACGCGGATCGTCGCCTGGCCGAGCGCGCCCGACCCGCCCGTGACGATCGTGACGCGGCCTGAGAGATCGGCGAACAGCATGGCGGGACTCCCTACGTTTCTTCGAGCGGTACATCGGCGCGGAGCAGGTCGTCGTACGTCTCACGGCGGCGGATTAGTTGGTGCGTGCCGTCCTCGCGCACGAGCACGATGGCCGGGCGCGGCACGCCATTGTACTGGCTGGACATCGGGATGCTGTACGCACCGGCGGTCGGGAAGGCGAGCAGATCGCCGGGTTCGAGGTCGGCGGGCAGCGGTACATCGCGCGCGAGGATGTCGCCACTCTCGCAGTACCGCCCGACGACGGTGCTGATTACCGGGTCGCCCGTTGGCGCGCGGTTGGCGAGCAGGACGGTGTACTGCGCGCCGTAGAGCGCAGGGCGGATATTGTCCGCCATGCCGCCGTCCACTGCGACAAAGCGGCGGACACCGGCGATGTCTTTTATGTTGTTGACGGAATACAACGCGATCGCCGCCGGGCCGATCAGCGCTTTTCCCGGCTCGATCGTGATGTCCGGCACCGGGAAATCCGCCTCACCGCACGCGGTGACGAGCGTGCCGATGATCGCTTCGGCGGCGGTGTCGGCATCGAGCGCGTGATCGTCGGGCAGGTAGGGGACAGCGAAGCCGCCGCCGGGGCTACACTCGCGCATTGTCCATCCGTGGCGGGCGCGCATATCGGTGGCGAACTGGATAAAGCGGCGGGCCGTCTCTTGATACGGTTCCGCCTCGGCAATCGAGGAGCCGATGTGCGCGTGCAGGCCTATCAGATCGAGGTTTGGCGCGACCAGTGCCGCTTCGACCGCGCGTGCCGCGTCGCCCGTCTCGATCGGGAGCCCAAATTTGGAATCGAGGCGCCCGGTCGCCATCGCCGCGTGCGTATGGACGGTGACACCGGGGTTGACACGGAGCCAAATCGCCGCCCGCGCGCCGAGCGACCCGGCAATCCGGTCGAGCGTCGACATCTCGGTCATATTGTCCACGACGATCCGGCCGACGCCGCGCTCGACGGCCATGCGCAGTTCGTCCGCGCTCTTCGCGTTGCCGTGCATGTGAATCATGTCGGCGGCCATGCCGCCCTTGAGCGCGATGTGCAACTCGCCGCCGGAGTTTACGTCCAGCCCGACGCGCTCCTCTGCAAGAATCTGGACGAGCGCGGTGCAGAGGAAGGCTTTCGAGGCATACGAG
>JALYXG010000122.1 GCA_030947205.1 Chloroflexota bacterium | reverse complement strand
CGCTCGAACCGTGGATGTGGACGACAAGCCAGCGATTCCAACGCCAGTTGAGGACAAAGGTGCGCCTGCCGAATGGCTCGTCATGCAAATGAAAGGTGACGACAGCGACATCGCCGAACTGCTGCGTCTGCATGTCAGACTGCGTGCGGACGACTTCGCTGCCGCCCATCGCGTGGACGGCGGCAATCGTTGCGGCGAACTGCGCGCGGATGCCCGACTTGTCGAGGCGGGTCAGGCAGGCATTCGCGGGCCAGAAGGCGGTCGCGTCCTCCGCGATGTGCGCCATCATCGCAACGAGGTCCATGCGGCGGAAGGCACGGCTGAAATCGAGCAGCGTTTCTTCGGGGGTCATCTCATCGGCGGGCATTGGGTGCGGCACTCCTTTCGGGCAGCGTATCGGTCGTGTTATGCGGTCGGATCGCGGCGCATCGCCCAGACGTGGACCGCGCTGTCGGGCGCCTCGCCTTCCGCGACGACCCGGAAACCCTGCCGCTCGTAGAACGGCACAGTGCGCTCTTCAAAGGTGTCGAGATAGGCGGACACACCCGCTTCGGCGATGCGCGCGAGCATCGGTTGGATCAGCGCGCCGCCGACTCCCTGCCGCTGCCGCTCCGGTTCGACACCGAGGAAAAAGAGCCGCCAATGCGGCTCCGGCATTTCTTGCGTGTGGATGATCTCCAGATAGGACGTCAGGTTCATGATACGCCCCATCACCGCGTCCCCGAGTTCCTGCGCCGCGTCGCCGATGCCCGCCTGGTCCATCCCTTCGTTTGTCGGTGTCGTGTTGCCGGGCGGCAGCCAAAGCGCGACGGCGTCGGTGCCCTCGGTGGTATACGCCTCGCCGTTCGCAAGGATATAGCGGACGAGTGGGGCGAACAGGAACGGTAGTCCGCGCGACCGCGCAACCATCTCCGGGATCATATACGCGGTGCCGGCATCCTCCTGAAACGCGCGCGACAGCACGACCGCCGCCGCGCCCGTCTGCGATTCGACGAGCCGGACGGGTGCAGCCATTGACGCCATCGTGCCCTCCCTTGCGATCTCCCACCGATGCCACTATCCGCAAGCATCACCGCTTTCGTCCCCGCGCGCAAGCCAACGCGTCGCATTGCTCGTTGCGCATCGCTCGGCTATCGTTCTGCCAGAATGATTCGTCTATGCAGGAAGGAGCCGCAAGCCATGCCGCAGGTCGAATATGCCGAGATCGTGTTACCGGACTTTGGCCCGCCGCAGGTTGAGCCGGAGATTCCTGTCGCCACCTACGAGGCGCGGCTGCGCGAGACGCGAGAGCGGGCCGCCTACTCCGGCTACGACGCGCTGCTCGTCTACGGCGACCGCGAGCATCTCGCCAATATCGCCTACCTGACGGGATATGACCCGCGATTCGAGGAGGCGCTGCTCATCCTCGCGCCGGGCCACCCGCCGACGCTGCTCGTCGGCAACGAGGGGATGGCGTATGCCGCCCTCAGTCCTGTGCCGATGGAAAAGGTGCTCTATCAGAGTTTCAGCCTGCCGGGGCAGCCGCGCGGCGACAGCAAGCCGCTCGCGACGATCCTGCGCGAGGCCGGGGTCGTGCCAGGCTTGAAGGTCGGCGTCGCGGGGTGGAAATATTTCCTGCCTGTCGAGACGGCGACGCCCGCCGCATGGATCGAAGCGCCCGCGTACCTTGTGGACACGCTGCGGGAGTTGCGCTGCACCGCGCTGAACGCGACCGCACTCTTCATGGACCCAGCGCACGGCCTGCGCGCGATCAACGATCTGGACCAACTCGCCCGCTTCGAGTACGCCGCGACGCTCAGTTCCGAGGCGATCAAGAACGTCTTGTTTCATGTGCAACCCGGCATGACCGAGTACGACGCCGTGCGACTAATGGGACTCAACGGTTTCCCGCTCGCCTGTCACCCGATGTGCTCGGCGGGCGCGCGTGCCGTCGCCGGGTTGCCCAGCCCGTCCAGCCGCGTCTTGCGGGAAGGCGATCCGGCAACGGTCGCGCTCGGTCTCTGGGGTGCGCTCAATGCCCGCGCCGGTTTCCTCGTGCGCGACGCGGACGGCCTGCCGAGCGGCATCCGCGACTACATCGAGAAACTCGTCGCGCCCTATTTCCGCGCAATCGTCGAGTGGTACGAGGCGGTGGGCATTGGCGTAACGGGTGGCGAATTGTTCGCGATCATTGACCGACACCTCGGCGATCCCTTCTTCGGCGTTGGCCTCAACCCCGGCCATTTGATTCACTTAGACGAGTGGCTCAACTCACCGATCTTCCGGGACTCGCGGCAGCAACTTCGCTCTGGCATGGCGTTGCAGGTGGATATCATCCCCGCGACCCATTCGCCTTATTTCACGACGAATATCGAGGACGGCATCGCCCTCGCGGACGAACCACTTCGTGCATCCTTCGCGGCAAAATACCCGGAAGCATGGGGGCGCATCGAGGGGCGGCGAACATTAATGCGGGATACACTCGGCATCCATCTTAAGCCGGAAGTGCTGCCCTTCTCCAACATCCCTGCCTACCTGCCACCGTTCTGGCTCTCGCCCCAGCGCGCAATGCGCGTTGCAGGATAGGGAAGAAACGATGGAACGACCAATCCCCCTGTCATGGCTCGATCCGCGTGTTGCGATTCACCCGTCATCTATCGAGGGTCGTGGTCTCTTCGTACGCGATGCGATACGGGAAGGCGAAGTCGTCGAAGTCTGGGGTGGCATCCGTATCACGGACAACGAACTCGATACCATTGCGCGTCGGATGCGCAAATACAATTCAGCGGCCATTGGCGAGGGGGACAATGTGCTTCTCGATCTCGACGATCCAATCGGATTCGGCAATCATTCGTGTGATCCAAATCTTTGGATGGGCGACGCGACAACGGTCGTGGCGCGGCGGGACATCGCATCGAACGAAGAGCTGACGATTGATTATGCAACGCACACAGTCAGTTCGTCATGGCGCATGATCTGCCAATGTGGTTCCCCGCACTGTCGCCACATCGTCACTGGGGATGATTGGCAGCGAGTCGAGTTGCAAGCACGGTATCAGGGTCACTTCTCGCCCTTTATTAACGAGCGTATCCGGGTAATGCGGGCAGGAACGTAACGTAATCCCGGTGTTCGAGCAAATGACGATTACCCGATTGCTTCAACAACCATCTCACCCGCAACAACGTCTTGCAGCGCGAGGCGGCTCGCAAGGTGTTCCGCGATGTAGCTCGCCGCCATGCGGTTCGATGCCTCCGCTCCGGCTTCGTCGGCGAAGATGCTGACGGAAGCGAGGCTGCCATTGCCGCCATCCACGACGTAAAAGGCGATGAAGCCTGGCGCGTCGCGGATAATCGGCACGAATCCTTCGGTGACGATTCTCTCAATGACGGCGGTCGGCCCGCTCGTCGTGTAGCGTCGCACACTCATATACATGGATGCCTCCTTTTGCTGCCTTGAATGCGGATCGGAACTAACGGATGATACGCGTGGAATCCGCATCGCACTTATAGCAGACAGGGAGGCACAATGGACCAGCAGACCGTTCCCGAAGCATGGGTGACGCTGGCGACGGAGGAGCAGATTCGGGCACGGATACCGGCGGACGCGCCCCGTCATCCGTACGACTTCGGTTTCCTCGCGCCAATGTCCCGGCTGACGCAAGCGCATCCGGCGATCGGGCCGAAATTCTCCGCGCTCTTCGCGCAGATCATGTTCGCGCCGGGCGCATTGACGCGGCAAGAGCGGGAGATGGTCGCGGGCGTCGCCGCTGCCGCGCAGGATTGTTACTACTGAACATCCTCCCACGCGGAGTTTCTGCGTGTCGAAGATGGTGATCCAGCACTTGTCGAGGCGATTAAGGGGCGGCGATGGCGTGACCTGCCCGATCTGACCGACCGTCAGCGCGCCCTTTGCGCTATCGCGGAGAAGATGAGCGCGACGCCGACCCGCATGGTCGCGGCGGACTGGCAGCCCCTGCGTGATCTCGGCTTCGATGACCGCGCCTGCCTCGAAGTGGCGCACATCGTCGGCATCTTCAACTACCTCACCCGCCTCGCGGATGGTTTCGGCCTACAACTCGACCCCGCCACCCGCGCCGCCGCCGAAGGTGGCCCTGCCCTCCACCGCTTGGAAACCGATTGAACTGCAGAGACGCAGAGACCGCAGAGAGGGGAAAGAGGAGAAAAGAAGAGTAGACTTGACTGAGAGGATTCGCCTTGACTTGCTCTACTCTTTCTCCGTATTTCTCTGCGTTCTCTGCGGTTCAGAAGGGATTGGTATGGCGGTTTCGACGGAGATGAGTGCGGAGCGGCAGGCGCGGGCGAAGGAGTACGCTGGCATTCGGCGGCGACTGTATTTCGCGCGGACGGTGGCGACGTTAGTCGTGCTGACACTGCTCGTCGTCACGCCACTCTCGAAGATGGTACGAACGGCGATTGAGCATCACGCGACGAATCAATGGCTCGTCGTGCTCGTTTTCGTGCTGATTTTCGGGCTGGTGTCCGAAATCGTTACTTTCCCGCTCGGCGTCTATAGCGGTTGGCATCTGCCCCGGCACTACGGTCTGTCGCATCAGTCATTCGCGAGTTGGCTGGCGGACCTCGTAAAAGG
>JALYXG010000608.1 GCA_030947205.1 Chloroflexota bacterium | reverse complement strand
TAGCAATGAGTGGAGAAACGACCTTCCTCATTGCAAACCTCGTCATGACATGAGGAGTTACACATTTCGGTCATAGGTTCGACGATTTTGTGCGCAGGGGAAGAACCATGCTTGTTCCTCGATCATGCCCTGCGCACGGCGATTCCCGGATCACGAGCGAGATCGCGCGTGTTCTAGCCCGCCTCGACGAGCGCCGCCAGTTTCGTGAGGGCCATCTGCCAGCCGGTCTCGTTGTCGGCGGCAGATACGCCGGGTGGTAGTCCGTCGTGCACAGCGAAGAGATCGGTGCCAGCATCTGCATCAACGAGTGTGATCGTGATGGTCATCGCACCGCGCAGCGCCGGATCGGTCGTCTCGAACTCGTCCACTTCGACGATCCGCTCGTTGGGCACAAGCTCCACGAAGTGGCCGTGGTACGTGTCGGTGCGCGCGGTCGTTTTGCCGGTCCCCGTCGGCGCATCGTACGTCAGCGAGATGCGGATCGAACCGCCTTCGCGCGCGTCGAACGCATGCACCTGGCAGGTCATGCCATCCGGCACCTTCCACGTTGCGATCGCGCGCGCGTCGAGGAGCGTGCGATAGACCAGAGCACGGGGCGCATTGAGATGGCGACTGATACGGGTCGAGCGCATGACCGCATTCTAGCACATTCCACCCGAGCACACCTCGTCACAGAGGGACAATTTCCGTCACGGTGTGGCCGGAATGGTATCCCTCCGCTGACAAGGCACTCTTCATTGCTGAATGTCGAGCATCCGCGCCAGGTTACCACCGAAGATCAGCGTTTCCGCTTCCTGGCCGAAGTTACCGCGTCGCAGGGCTTCCAGCGCGAGGTCGGGATAGCAGATCGGCAGGTTGGAGCCGAAGATGATCCGCGCGGCGCCGACGGCATTAATCGCGGTGGCGATGAAACTCGGCTCAAACGAAGCGATCGTCGTGCCGAGCCAGATGTTCGGGTTGTCCTCGGCGGCGGCGATGGCGGCGCGGCCGTCATTGCGGTAGCCCATATGATCCATGATGATCGGCACATCGGGGTAGCGACGGGCGATTGCGCCGATCTCCAGCGGATCGCCGTTGAGGCCGGTCGAGTGAATATTCACCGGGAAATGCAGTTCGCGCGCGAGGTCCATCAGCGCCCGCACCGGCGCGCCGAGCGGCGGCGCGTTGTAGAGCGCCGGCATCACCTTGAGCATCCGGCAGCCGAGCGTCGTTACCGCGTGGCGCACATCGTCCACCGCGCCCGGTGCATTGGGATTGACCTGCGCGCAGGGAATCCAGCGCGGATCGCCGTTCAGCGTCTCGATCAGCGCCCGGTTGTTTGGGGCGGCGCTCGGCGATGGCATGACGACGGCCATTTCGATGCCCGCCTTATCTTCCCAATGCGCCAGATCGGCCAACGCGGCCCGCCGCTCCTCGGCGCTCGCCTCACTCGGCAAGTAAATCTCGAAATCCATCATCGGCATCTGCACACCCTCCCCTCACTGCGAATCATTCGACCGGGACGCGAGGAGTCTACATCCGAACAGGGTGGGATGGATAGGGAAGGAGAACCTAACCCCCAGCCCCTTCCCGCGAGGAAGGGGTGACTCATCGCAACGCTGTGATGTTCGCTGAACGCCCCGGCCTTTCGAAGGCTCACTCCCCTTCCTCGCGGGAAGGGGCCGGGGGTTAGGTTCCCTTCACGTCTGCGCGTGGTAGCGGCGGATCGCAGGGACGAGCCAGGCGATGATCGCGACTGTCGCGATGCAGGCCACGCCGCCGGAAACGACGGAGAAGGGCGTGCCGAACCGCGCGGCGACGATGCCCGCCTCCATCTGGCCAAGTTGCGGTCCACCCCCGGCGAAGAGTTGGTGCGCCGCCGAGGCCCGCCCGCGCAGCGCGTCCGGCGTTAGCAGTTGGAGGATTTGATGCCGGAAGGTCATGCTCACCGTGTCCGCCAGCCCCGTCCCAGCGAGGAAGAGCAGGGCGAGGGGCATTGAGCGCGATAGCCCGAAGCCGACGGTGGCGAGGCCGTACGCCGCGACTGCGATCAGCAGCGGCCACCCTGGCTTGCGGACGCGGTGCGACACCGCCGTCATCGCCACCGCGCCGATCACCGAGCCGACAGCGGGTGCGGAGAAAAGGATGCCCAGCCCGGTCGGACCGACATGGAGGATTTTGTCCGCGAAGACGGGGAGCAGGACAGTCGCGCTGCCCC
>JALYXG010000598.1 GCA_030947205.1 Chloroflexota bacterium | reverse complement strand
CCGACGGGGCCGATGGCGGTGTAGGGGCCGATGCGCTGAATCTCGACGTGGAGAATGTTGACGCGCTCTTGCGTCAGCACGCCTGTCAGCGTGTGGAGCGCGCCCGGCTGGTCTGGCAGCCACGTCTTGAAGGCGAGAAAGCGTCCGGCGGAGGCGAGGCCCGTCTGGATGCACTTGTCGAGCAGGTTCGGGTCCACATTGCCGCCGCTGATCAGCACGCCGACGTTTTGGCTTTCCTCCGGCAGCAGGCCACCGAGCGCCGCCGCGAGGCCCGCCGCCCCCGCCGCCTCGGACAGCAGTTTCTCGCGTTCCAGCAGCAGCACCATCGCGCGCGCCATCGCCTCATCGTCCACCGTCACCATCTGGTCCACGAGCGCGTGGATGATCGGGAAGGTGTGCGCGCCCGGTTGGGCGACGGCGATACCGTCCGCGATCGTCGCGACGGGCAGCGTTTGCCGCGCGCCGGATGCGAAGGATTCGACGCACGCGGGCGCCCCCGCCGCCTGCACGCCGATGATCGTCAAGGAGGGCTTGAGCGCCCGCGCCGCCGTCGCGATGCCCGCCAGCAACCCGCCGCCGCCGACCGGCACGACGAGCGTGTCGAGATCGGGCGCGTCGGCGAGCATTTCGAGAGCAATCGTCCCCTGCCCGGCGATCACGCGCGGGTCGTCGAAGGCGTGGACGTAGGTCATACCGCGCTCCGCCGCCAGTGTGTGGGCGTAGCGCGCCGCTTCGTCGTAGGCACTGCCGTGGAGGATCGTCCGCGCGCCCTGCCGCTCGATCGCTTCGAGTTTGGCCAGTGAGACGCCGATTGGCAGGACAATCGTCGCGGGGTAGCCGAGCAGCCGCGCCGCGAGGGCGACGCCTTGCCCGTGGTTGCCCGCCGAGGCGGTCAGGACGCCGCGCGCCGCGATGGCGGGGTCCATCGTCAGCAGCATATTGAGCGCGCCACGAATCTTGAACGCTCCCGTGCGCTGGAGGTTTTCGAGTTTCAGCAGCAGCGTCCGCCCTGCCAGCGCGGACAAGTCCGGCGACGGTTGCAGCGGCGTGTGGCGGATATGCGGCGCGATCCGCCCCGCCGCCGCCTGCACATCGGTCAGCGTGAGGGCGGGATTATCGAGCGCGATAGTCAAATGTGTATACTCCTGACCCCTTCTCGCCATGAAAAGGGAGCAAACCGGACACGCCCCGTGTCATGTGCAACACATACCGCATTGGGGCCGTGCAGCGCAATGGTGTGTGCCGGGGAACCTCACCCCCGGCCCCTTGTACCGCTCGGACGCGCGATCAGCGAAACCACGCTACACTTCTCGCTGATCCGCATGCGTAACGCGCGGGGTTGGATGACTCAATGAGCGGGGGCCAAAGCGTGACACGAGCGAACCGACGCGGCAGCATACCAATCCTTCTGCTCGCCGTGCTGTTCACCGCATGCGGCACCGCTACGCCGACCCCGACAACCGCGCCCACGCCTACAATACCCGCCACGATTGGGCAAGCAACCGCCGCCGCACCGACCGTCGTCGCCCCCGCTCCGGCGACGCCCGGCGCGACCGCCGTGCCGGGAACGCCGTCCTCCGCACCGCTCGCTGCGAACCGCACCGCGCTCCCGACGCGCGCGCCGGAGATGACGACCGGCGCCCGCAGCGACGGCTGGGTCCTCGACCGCATCGAGGCGACCCAGAATGGCGGTCAGGTCTCCCTGACGATGCGGTTCGAACCGCTGCCGGGGCAGGCGGGTGGCCCGCAGGCCGATGTGTGGTTCGAGCAGGACGACAGCACCTACACCATCGCGATACGCGGCGTGCGGGGTTCCAACCTCGTGCTCCGACCGAGCGAGATCATGCCGCTCGCGACCCCACCGTTGCGGGGATATTACGCATTGCCGCTACGGGATGATACGATCTTCGCGCTCGTGGTCGTGGCGGCGCGCCCGTCAGTCGCGTGGTCCCTCACCGCGAGCGACGGGCCGGGAATCCTGCGGCTGACGGTGAACGGATAGATGCATGATGATTACGAAACGAGGAAATGTGCAGACGCCGCAACATGGACCTGACGCCTCAATGAACCGCACGCCCGCGCTGCCGCTTGCACTGCGCGCCTTCGCGACGGATGAATTGACGTGGGCAATCCTTGCCTTGCTGATCGCGACCTTCATCGGCCTCGTTGCTCTCGACCGGGTCGTGACGCGCCTCGCGCCGGATGGCCTCCCTGCCGCAGGCGTCGTGACGCCCGTCGCGCACGTCTTCCCCGCCTTCCAGGATATTCCTTCCCGTGTGCAGACGAACGGCAAGCCGCTGACGGTGACGCTCCGCGCGACGGGTACGCGCATCGAAGCGGGCTACACGCCGACGCGTTACCTTATCACTGTGGACCCGCCGAACGAACCGCCGATGACGCTCTGCGACACGGACATCCCGACGTGCGTGTTGCCCCTCGATGGCTCGCGGCGGCAGGCAGGCAACTGGATCATCACCTTGCGCGTTTTCGACAATACCGGCGGCTCGGCCGAAACGCGGACACGCCTGCGGGTGACGTAGTGGGAAGTAGTCAGTAGTCGGTAAACAGTAGACAGAACGGACCTGATTCCAACTGTTTACTGTCTACCGACTTCTGACTACTGATGGAGGAATCATGGCAACACAGATCGGCGCACTGACGGGGCGGGTCGCGCTCGTGACAGGCGCGGGAATGGGGATTGGGCGGGGGATCGGCGAGGCGCTCGCCGCGCGTGGCGCGACGGTGGCGTTCCAGGCGTCGCACTCGATCAGCGGCGCGCGCGAGGCGGCGGAAGGCGTCACGCAGCAGGGCGGCAAGGCCATCGCGCTGCAAGGCGATCTCACGCAGATCGCCAATGCCCGCCGTGCGGTGGACGAGACGGTCGCGGCCTTCGGTCGGCTCGACATTCTCGTCAACAATGCGGGCGTGACGCGCTCCGTTCCCTTTCTCGAAACGACGGAGGAGACCTACGCCGAGGAATTCGATCTGAACATCCGCGCAATGTTCTTTGCCGCCCAGCAGGCCGTGCCGCATCTGAGCGGCGGTACGGGGCCGTGTATTCTCAATATCACGAGCGTCCACGGCTTCGCCGGGATGCCGAATCACACCGCCTACGCGGCGACCAAGGGCGCAATCATCGCCTTCACGCGGCAACTCTCCGTCGAACTCGCGCCGCTGCACATCCGCGTCAACGCCATCGGGCCGGGACTGATTGAGGTGCCGCGCTACTTCGATGATCCAACATACACGAGCGAGCAGGGCGGCGCGCGCGTCCCGATTGGCCGCGTCGGCCACCCGGACGATGTCGGCGATGTCGCGGCCTTCCTCTGCTCGGACGAAGCGCGCTTCGTCACCGGCCAGGTGCTCTACGTGGACGGTGGCACGACCGCCGCGATGGCGATGCCGTATCCGAGGGCGAAGGACTGAGGACTGAGGATTAGCGTGGCAATTTTCCGGCATCCGCAAACGTGGCACGCGTTTCTGGCGGGCATCGCCGCGCCGCTGCTCGTCGTACTCGCGGCGTGCAGCGCGGCCGCGTCGGTACCGACCACGACGCCCGCGCCGACCAGCGCGCCGTTAAACGAGCACGCATCGCTCGGGCAGGTGAAATATAGTGCGGTCGGTTGCGCCGCCTGCCACGGCGTCCGCGGCGAGGGCGGCATCGGTCCTCGGAGCAGCGGCACGACGATGCGCCTCGAAGAACTGCAACGCCTCGTCCGCTCCGGCACGATGGACGGCGTGCAGTACGCCAATGACGAACTGACCGATCAGGACGTCGCCAATATCTATCTCTGGCTGCAAACGAATCCGGCAGGATGAAATGAGCAATGAGCAATGAGGTTGGGGCATTCCCACTCATTGCTCATTGCTCGTTACTCATTGCTTTTACTGGTGATCGTACGCGACGAGTTTCGCGCCGCTTTCGCCGCTGCGCAGTTTGCGGAGCGCGGTCCGCTCGATCTGCCGGACGCGTTCGCGGCTGATGCCGAGTTGGCTGCCGACTTCGGCCAGCGTGTACTGGCGTGGCTTCGTGATACCGAAGCGCAGATCAACCACCAACCGCTCGCGCGGCGCCAGCGATTCCAGCGCCTCCGCTATTTCTTCGCGCAGCAAACCCGCCGAGACTTCGGTTTCCGGGTTCTCGCCCTCGACCTTATTCCCGATCACGTCGCCGAGCGTCACATCTTCATCGCTGTTGATCGGCACATCGAGCGAGAGCGTTTGCTGCGACATCCGCATCATCACCTCGACGCGCTCCTCCGGCAGCTCCGCTTCCTTGGCGATTTCCTCGATCGTCGGGCGGCGACCGAGTTTCTGGCTGAGTGTTTGCACGACGCGATGGAGGCGCGAAACCGCCTCGCCCATATGGACGGGCAAACGGATCGTCCGCCCTTGATCGGCGATAGCGCGCGTGATCGCCTGGCGAATCCACCACGTCGCGTATGTCGAGAACCGGAACCCGGTCTCCCAATCGTACTTGTGCGCGGCGCGCATCAGGCCGATGTTGCCCTCCTGCACGAGGTCGAGCAGCGTCAGGCCGCGCCCGACATACCGCTTCGCGACGCTGACGACAAGTCGCAGATTGTGGCGCACCATCTGCTGGAGCGCGAGTTCGTCCCCCGCCTGAATCCGTTGGGCGAGCGCGATCTCCTGCTGATGATTCAAGAGTGGCTGCGTGCTGATTTCGCGCAGGTACGACCGCAACGAATCGCTGTCGTATGGCGCCACGTCCGGCAGAACCTTGACCGCCTTCTTGTCCTTGTCGCGCGCTTGACGCCGCTCCGCGATACTCGACAGCACGGGACGGTTGGCGGCGGTACGATGCGACGATATTGGCGTTATTTCCGCAAATGCCGCTTCGTTGCGGCGGATACTGGCATTAACCATGTGAAAAACCCTCCGGTCCCTTGATGAGATGCAGGCCGGCGGCGCCATTGCAGCCGGTACTCAGTACAACGCGCGATGCCGTCGAATCCTTCCCCAAAACCTTCGCCCGCACCATGCGTGCCAGCAATCGTTTCCGCTCCCATCACAAG
>JALYXG010000587.1 GCA_030947205.1 Chloroflexota bacterium | reverse complement strand
TGACGCGTATTGAGCGGGTGCGCGCTGCGGTGAGTGGCCAGCCGGTTGACCGACTGCCGCTTTGTTTCTGGCATCACTTTCGCCCCGGTGGTTCCGGCGCGCGGATGGCCGAGGCGACACTGCGCTTCTTCGATCAGGAGTTCGATCTCGACATCGTCAAGATCATGCCCGATCTCCCCTATCCCTTCCCGCGTCGCGCGGTGCGTGAGCCGGAGGATTGGGCGCTGATCGAGCCGGTCGCACCCGATCAAGGGATGTTCGGCCAGCGGCTCGTCGCCATCCGCATGCTGCGCGATGCGCTCGGTGCGGAAACGCCGATCATCCTGACGATCTACAATCCCGTCGCCGAGGTGCGTCGGTTCGCCGCCGACACCGAAACGTTCGACCGCCACCTGCGCGAGCATCCTGCCGCCGTTCACCACGCGCTCGGCGTCATCGCGGAGAATCTGCAGCGCAACATCGCCGCCGCCATCGCCGCCGGCGCGGACGGTGTCTACTACGCGCTGCAAGGCATCACGAAGGACGGCCTTGGCGATGTCGGCTATCGCGAGTTCGGTCGCCCCTACGACTTCATCGCCCTGCGCGGTGCCGAGAGCGGCTGGCTCAATGTTTGCCATGTTCACGGCGATCACGATTTGCTGATGGACCTTGCGGTTGATTATCCTGTTAATGTCCTCAGTTGGAGCGACCGCCTGACAGGGCTTTCGCTGCGCGAAGTACGCCTGAAGAGCGATAAGTGCCTGATGGGCGGGTTGCACGAATTCGGCGCTCTCGCCAAGGGGGACGAGCGGGCAGTGATCGCTGAGGCGCAGGACGCGGTGGAGCAGACGGGCGGGCGGAAGTTCATCCTCGCTAACGGCTGTTCCGTGCCAGACGATACGCCCCATGCTAATCTCCGCCGGTCACGCGCCGCGCTCGGTGATATACGTCCACGGTGAACGTGCGATATGTACAGATTCGTACAATATGAAAGTCCACCCGGGTGGACGGAGTTAACGGAGTGTATCAAGAGCAATGACGGCGGTAGCGGTGGCTGAATCTCCCCATATTGCGATGCCGAGTCGGGCGACGCTGCTGCGTACGGTCGCCGCACGGCGGGCCGCACGCGATCTATCGTCTGCCGCCCCCGCCAGTGTCGAACCGGACGAGACGACACTCATCCAACAGGCGCGCGAAGGGAGCCGCGAGGCATTCGGCCTCTTGTATGAGCGACACCGCGCGACGATTGCACGCTATGTCGCTGCGCGTATCCGCGACGCGTCCGATTCCGAAGACCTCACCGAAGCGATCTTCGAAAGCGCATGGCGAGCAATGGGCCGCTACCGTGAGCAAGGTGTCCCCTTTCTCGCCTGGCTGTATCGCCTCGCGCATAATCGCGTCGTGGATCACTACCGCGCCCTCCGCCCGACGGTTACCCTTATCCCCGAAGTTCACGAAAGCATCGAGGATACCGGCGCGCCGCTCGATCTCAATATAGACTCGGCCGATCTCCTCAAGGCGCTCCAATCTCTCACCGGCGACCAGCGTGATGTGATCGTCCTGCGCTTTATTCAGGGCATGAGCGGTCGTGAGGTCGCCCAGGCGATGGACAAGCGGGAAGATGCGATCCGCGCGCTCCAGTTCCGCGCCCTCGCCACCCTGCGCCGTATCCTCGCGGGCGAAGAAGCGCACGGGTAACATTCCGCCAATGCCGGACCGGTGCATACATCATCGGAATAGCGAGATCATCGCGTACGGACGTAGCGTCCGCAGCGAAGAAGTAGGTCGGAGTGTCGGGGGTCGGGGTCTGCTTTCGTTTCCGCGTTCTTTGATGTGGTTATTTCGTTCCATGTGTCAATCTTCGACTTGCTGAATCGCACTGGCACGCCTTCTGCTTTGAACGGTGCAAGGACACTACCCTTGGACGACCGCATCGTTGGCCGAGCAGACCGATCACTGAAGGAGGCATACCATGTCCAAACAAGAGAAACAGCCGCTTACCCCGGAAGAACTGATCGCACGCAAAGGTGACAACGCCCTTGATCCCCAAGAATCGCCATGTGACGATGCATCCGTGACGCCCACCGCACAGCACGCGACGATTCATACGAATGGCGCGCAGCCAGCGACCGATAGCGTGCGCACGATAGCGAATCCTGCACCGCCCGCCTAATTCGCCACAATTGTGTCTGTGGTGAGTAGCGCCGAATCGTCGCGTGTGATAGACGGACATATCCCTTATCTTTGCCTTCTCGTACCTCCACTCTACCGATGACATCCTCGATCCCTTCGCGAACAGTCGCCTTGCCAGCTTCGGTCGCTGATCTTTCTTTGTACCGCGTCGTGTCCTGCGCGAGCCGAGTATGACACCACGCACCGTGCTAGAATGGCGATCTAACCTCCGGCCTTTGCCTGAAAAGGGAAGGGAAAAGGAGACGAACGGCGATAGCGCCCGATCGAGTTTCCCTCCTTGTCGGGAGGGGCCGGGGGGTAGGTAGGCAGGAGGCCGGAAGCATGGCGGTCACGGAAGAAAAACTGGTCGCGACGGCGGGAATGGACACGCAGTCGCCGCCCCTCCTCAGGCGCGACGAGGACGCGCGCGCGGCGGTCGTGGAACTTGTACGGCTGCTCGGTGCGGAACGGGTGCTAACCCACCCGGCGGCGCTCTTTCCCTACACCTACGATGCTTCATTCAACTCCGAGGCGCACCCCGGTCGGCCCGACTGTGTCGTCCTCCCGCGCGACACGC
>JALYXG010000572.1 GCA_030947205.1 Chloroflexota bacterium | reverse complement strand
CGACGCTATTGTGTCGCTTCAGCGCCCGGTGTGCCGCTGAATCCTCGGGCACCGCATAGGTGAGCGAAAGCGCGTCCGCCGTGTGGGCGAACGCATACGGCGTCTCACTGAACTGCGGCACGCCTCCCGCCACCGTGCCAATTAGCAAGGAACGATGCGCTCCGAGGACGGTATCGAGTAGGGAATGGACGGCACTGTCCATTATTGATGCTCCTCCGTTGGCCGACTGTTTTCACGCAACAACACTTCCAGCTCCATGACGGCTTGCTTGCGTCCCTCGCGGTCATTGGCAATCGCGATGAGCGCGTCCGCGACCGCACGTTGTGCGCGGTGCAGGAGATAGCCATTATCTCTCAGAAACACATCCAGACAGGCAAAGGCAGTCGTCTTGTTCCCATCTTCGAATACTTGCGCCTCGGAAAAGGAGACAGCGAGTAGCGCGCCCTGCCGAAGCGTATCCGCTTCTTCGTAGTATGCGGCCTGCTGCGGACGATAGAGTGCGCTTTCCAGCAGTTCGGGGCGCAGCAATGGGCGAGGTTGATACCCGCCCGCCCGCATCACGCGCTCGTGGATCGCAACGACATCGAGGAGCGTGAGGTAGTTCGACATCTAACGGCCGGCGAGATGCCGGTAGACGTCCGCGTTCTCGTGCAGACTTTCGTCCAGCAGGCTTTCCCGCCGTGGGGAGAGACGCGGGCGAACATCCGCCGCGCGCACCGTCACGAAGACGAGGTCTCCCTCCTCAATGCCCTGCGCCGCCACTTCCTCATCGGGGATCGTGACGACAAATCGCCCGTTCGCCTTGCGGAGCCGCTGCGGCCCCTGAAGACCGTTGCGGGTCCGCTTCTTCACCGTTACCATCGTATGCCCGCCTTCTACTCACTACGTATATCGCGTACACACTGTACATCACGTATATCTTTTTGTCGAACTCCGGTCAAGACGGCTATCGCAGACAATCGCTCCCCGTGAGGATCGCGAATTCGGCCCCGCTGTTGAGTATGCCAGCATCAATTCTGTCGCGATATGCAGCCGCATTCTTGCTGCCATCGCCCGCTCCTTCTGTGGCACGCCGGAGAATTGAACCACGAAGACGCGAAGAGCACGAAGGGGAGAAGAGGGAAGAAATAAGTATTCTTCTCTCTCCTTTCCTCTTTCCTTCGTGCTCTTCGTGTCTTCGTGGTTTAAGTATTTCTTCTGTAGAGGGTGATGCCGTCGCGGGACCAGAGGGGGGCATAGCCTTCGGTGGGGAGGGCAGCGAGAGCAGGGGGATAGAGCACGCGGTAGGGGCGGGCAATGTCGCCGCGTGCGTCGAGGAGGATGTAGTCCGCGCCGATGCCGTCAGGGAATTCGTCGAGTGCGGTGCGATGCGCGAGGTGTGGCCCAAGTCCGGTTTGCGCGCTGACCGAGGCATCCGATGGGATCAGCGCGATTGCCTCCGCCACCGCCTGCCGGTGCGCCCGATCCGTCCCAAATCGGGCGGGATCGAAGCCGCGTGCGGGCGGGAACGGGCTTGCGGTCCAGAAGGCAATCGCCGCGCTGAGGATAAGAAAGCAATGAGCAATGAGCGGACTCCCTCTGGACAGGAAGGGACGAGTGGGGAACGATCTCTTCGTTGCTTCATTTGCCAGCCCGCAGACCGCCGCGATCCAGATGAGCGGGAGGACTTCTACGGAATAATGGAGGCGGAGGTGCGCTTGCGGCGCATGGATCGAGAGCAGGTGAAAAGCAAGCAGCGGCGCGGCGGCGAGCAGTTCGGCGGGGGCGGCGAGGGGCAGAAAGCCCGCGCTCCCGATGATGCCGAGCAGGGTGAGCGCCGTGCCCCACGTCAGCAGATGCGCGAGGGCGCGTTGCGGGTGCGTGCCGAGGCCGAGAAGGATGTCCGCCGCGCCGCTGCCGAGGTAGCCGTAGCGTTCTTCGAGGTCGGAGGGGCCGGAACGGAAGTGCGGCATGATGATGAGCGTCGCCACCGCGCCCCAGCCGACAGCGATGCCCGCCAGTGTCGCCCCCAGCCGCCGCTCCCGCCGCAGCCAGCAGAGCCAGGCGATGCCGAGCAAGAGCAGTACCGTGTCCTCCTTCAGCAGGAGCAGCGGCAGCAAGGCGTAAATCGCCGCGCGCCGCCGCCCGTCGAGGATGAAGCGGTAGCCGAGGAAGGCGAAAAAGGGCGACATTGTCTCCGGGTGGAAATCGAAGTTGACCGCGTGATGGAGGTACGGTGAAAGGAGATATGCCCCGGCGACGATTGCGGCGAGGACCTCATGCCGGATTAGGCGACGTGCCACATGAAACAGCGGAATCGCCGCCGCTGCCGCAATGAGTGACTGCGAAATCAGCAGCAACTCCGGCGACGGCCAAAGGCGGTACAGCAGCGCGTAAAGCAGCAACACGGGCTGGACATGCTGGCCGAGGAAGTTGTACGGCACAAATGAAGTCGCGAACCACCGGCCGTGCGCGCTGTTCCAGATGATCTGATCGAAAAACGCGAGGTCGTTCGCTGCTGAGTGAAAGGCTCGGTGATGCAGCACTGCCGCGACCGCGAAGCCGATGCCCGCGAGCGCAGCGAGGATGTACATAACAAGGGTTAATGCTTTTTCGCGATAGACATGGCACGATGTTCGGCGCGACCATTCTTTCGTAGGGGCGATTCGTGAATCGCCCTCCTCGATTCGTGATTTGACGTTCGCAGCGGCCGGATGCTCTGGGGAGGGC
>JALYXG010000565.1 GCA_030947205.1 Chloroflexota bacterium | reverse complement strand
CCCTCAGCAGCAATCGGCGCGGTCGTTTCATCTTCGATCTACCAAGCGGGGTATCGTCACGATGGCGCGAATGGCGCGGCAACGGCGCGGTATGCGACAGGAAGGGGAGCTACCATGCTCTACCTGTCACAACTCATCACTGCCCCCATCCGCGACCGGGACGGCGAGCGGATTGCGGCTGTGCGCGACCTTATCGCGCGCATCGGCGAGGGCTACCCGCCCGTCACCGGCGTCGTCGCGCGGCAAGGGCGGCGCGAGTTTTTCATCCCGATCGGCGACATCGCCCGCATTGACGCCGAGGGCGTTACGCTTTCCTCGGCTCAACTGAACATCGGTCGTTTCGAGCGGCGGGACGGCGAAATTCTCCTCAGCCGCGATGTGCTTGACCGGCAGATCATTGATGTCAACGGCAAGCGGGTCGTGCGCGTCAACGACTTGCAGATCGCGCCCGTCGAAGGATCGTACCGGCTAATCGGGGCGGATGTCGGGGCGCGGGCGCTCATCGCGCGGCTCGGTTTCGGCAAGCGGCGGGACCGCGCCACCCTCGGCGATCTCGTGGATTGGGCGGACATCGAATATCTCGCCGCGAACGCGCCGACTGTCCGCCTGAAAGTGTCGCACGACCGGCTGGCGAAACTCCACCCGGCGGAGATCGCCAACATTATCGAGGATTTGTCGTATCACGAAGGCTCCGAAATCGTTTCGTCGCTCGACGATGAGACGGCGGCGGACACGCTTGAAGAGTTGGATGACGAGCGACAGGCGGACATCCTCGAACAGATGGACAGCGCGCGCGCCGCCGACATCCTCGAAGAGATGGCCCCGGACGACGCGGCGGACATCCTCGCCGATATGTCGCAGGAAAAGCAGGACGAACTGCTCGCGCTGATGGAACCGGACGAGTCCGAGGATGTGCGCGAACTGCTGGAATACAACGAGGACACCGCCGGTGGCATGATGACGACCGACTACGTCTCGGTGCCCGTCGCGATGGTCGCCGAGGAAGCGCTCGCCCACCTGCGTGCGATGGATGAGCAGCCGGACATGGTCTACTACTTCTACGTCGTCGAGCATGGCGACGCGCCCCCGCCGGATGATCCTGGCGGCGATCTGCCGGAATATCTCCGGGGCGTCGTGACCCTGCGGCAGTTGGTCAGCGCGCCGCCGCATACGCCGCTCGCCGAGATGATGGAGCGCGACGTAATCGCCGCGCTGCCCACCGACCGCGCGGACGACGCCGCGCGCCTCCTGATCGAGTATGGCCTGTACGCGCTCCCCGTCATCGGGGAGGATCGGGCCATTCTCGGCATTATCATGGTAGACGACGCGATGGAACGACTCCTACCGGATTCCTGGCGCCAGCGGCTGAAAGTCTTTAGTTAGAGGACTAAGGACTAAGGACTAAGGACTAAGTGGAGATGAATCCTGCTTAGTCCTTAGTCCTTAGTCCTTAGTCCTCCGAGAGCGGAGCGATTGATATGGCAGGTGGAAGCCAATGCGGCCCGAGACCGACCTGGGCGGTCGCGCCGCAGAAAAGCACGCCCCGGTACATGGGCATCCGGTCGCGACGGTGCGGACCGCCCTTACGACCGCGATGCCGGCAGCGGCGGAGCGATTGCGCCGCATCCGGCCGCGCCGTCCCAACGTACCACGCGGGTCACGTGGAAGGGTACTAATTTTTCTCTCGCTCCTCGGCCCCGGCATCGTCACCGCCAGTGCAGGCAACGACGCGGGCGGCATCGCCACGTACGCGAGTGCGGGGGCGCAGTACGGCTACGGTCTGATCTGGACAATGGTCCTGCTCATCCCGGCGCTCGCCATCGTGCAGGAGATGTGCGCGCGGATGGGCGCGGTCACTGGCAAAGGGCTGACCGACCTGATCCGCGAGGAGTTCTCGCTGCGCTGGACGGCGTTCGTGATGCTCGTGCTGCTGATCGCGAATGGCGGCATCGTCGTTTCGGAGTTTGCAGGAATCGCGGCGGCGTTCGAGCTTTTCCATGTCTCCAAGTACCTCAGCGTGCCGCTGATGGGATTCGTCGTCTGGTACCTAATCGCGAAGGGGTCGTACCGGCGGGTGGAGCGCGTCTTCCTTGGCATGGCGCTCCTGCTCCTCTCGTACCCCATCGCCGCCTTTCTCTCCAAGCCGGATTGGGGCGATGTCGCGCACCAGACGGTCACGCCGCACATCCAGTTCAACGCCACGTACCTGTTCGCCGTCGTGACGATCATCGGCACGACGATTAGCCCGTACATGCAGATGTATATCCAGTCTTCCGTCGCGGAGAAGGGCGTCAGCCCGCGCGACTACGCCGTGACACGCGCCGATGTCTACATTGGTAGCATCTTCGCGAACCTCACCGCTATTCTGATCATCGTGGCGACAGGGGCGACACTCTTTGTCGCCGGGAAAACCGACATCACGAGCGCGGCGGACGCGGCGCAGGCGCTCAAGCCGGTGGCGGGTTCGTTCGCGGGGATACTCTTCGGCGTCGGGCTGCTTGGTGCATCGCTGCTCGCGGCGGGCGTGCTGCCGCTCGCGACCGCGTATGGGCTGTCGGAGGCGTTCGGCTTCGAGAAGGGTGTTGACCGTGGCTGGCGGGACGCGCCGGTCTTCCTCGGCATCTTCACCGGTCTGATCGCCGCCGGGGTGCTCGTGACGCTCATCCCCGGCCTGCCGCTCGTCAAGGTGCTGGTCATCACGCAGTTGATGAACGCGCTCGCTCTGCCGTTCGTGCTCGTCTCTGTGCTGAAACTCGTCAACAATCGCGGCCTGATGGGGGAGTACCGCAACGGCGTCGCCTACAACATCGTTGCCTGGGCGACGACGATCATCGTCAGCATCCTTTCGCTGGCAATTCTCATCAACACCCTGCTCGGCTTCGTCGGCCTCGGCTTTGCGTAACATCTTCTTCACTGTGGAGACGAGGGGAGGGTCATATGAGTGATGAACGAGCGGTTGAGCAGGAGGCGGAGCGGCTGATTGCGGGCTTCGACGGCGAGGCGGCATTTCTTGCCCGCAACCTGGCGACTGGCGCGGAAATCGGGTACCGGTCCGACGCGGTGATGCCGACCGCTTCGACGATCAAACTGCTCGTCCTCGCGGAACTCTACCGGCAGGCGGAGGCGGGGACCGTTCGCCTCGATGATGTGCTCGCGATTGAACCCGGCGACCGGCGCGGCGGCTCCGGCATCCTCAAGGACCTTTCGCCCGCTCTCGTTGCCACCGTTCACGACCACGCGATCCTGATGACGGCGCTGTCGGACAATACCGCGACCGCCGTGCTCGTCCGGCTGCTCGGTTTGGAGCGCATTTTGCAATCGGCGCGTGAGTGGGGGATGGCGGAAACGACCGCCACCTTCGGCTCCGGCGACATCCGCGCCTACGCGACGAGCACGCCGCGCGACATCGTGCGGCTTCTGACGCTGATCGCGACCGACGAAACCATCTCGCCCGCCGCCTGCGCCGCGATGCGCGATGTGCTCTTGACGCAGCAGTATCACGATCAGATCGCCCGCTACCTGCCGTTCAATCCCTATGCCCGCACCGGCTACGAGCATCCGGGGCCAGTGATTGTCCGCAGCAAGAGCGGCTTTTCCGGCCCGAGCGGCGTGCGCGTGGACGCGGGGATCGTGGAGATGCCGGAAAATGTGCGCTACGTCCTTTGCGTGATGACCGCAGGCAGCAGCGACCAGCTCTACCGACCGGAGCATGACGGCGCGGTGTTAAACGGGCGCATCTCCCGCCTCATCTTCGATGCATGGTGGCCACCGGGCATCCCAATACCAACCGAGTAGCGGCGCGATTCTTGCGCGATAGTTGGCCGAGAGTCACGGGAAATCTTTCTCGCGAGACTACGACGAGAAACTCTTGGAGGAAGGCGCAATGGCTGAAGGAAAGGCATTCACGACCGAAGAGGCGAAACGAGTCGGCGATCAACTGCATATTGACTGGAAGCAGGTTGATCTCGAAGAGTTTCGTATGGGGATGGCGGTCGAACTGGAGCACGGGACGCATGACCCGAAAACGGATGTGACGCATGACGATCCGCTACTGACGGGCAAGATCGCGTGGGCGCACATCAACGAATTCGCGGACTATTACACACGACTTGAGAAGATGGAAGACGAGGCGGAGCAATACTGGGCGGCACGCAAGCGAGATACGGCCTGAACTGCTCCGTCATTCGCGCGGAGTCCGCCGATCTGTGCATTATGTCCCGGCGAGCGCGTTCACGATGGGCGCTACCACTTCCATATCGTCGGCGGAGATGACGTAGTACGAAAAGCCGTACCGCTCGCGCCGCGTTCGCATCTGCTCGACAATTCGGTCTGCGGAGCCGATCAGTTCTGAGGGCATCGCGAGTACGTCGTCAACGGTGATGCCGCTCCATCCGCGCGCCTCAATAGATTGCTCCGTCGCGCGCCGGTGATCGTCGGCGATGACGACGTTCGGGACAAGGCTCAGTTCGATGGCGTCGAAACGGTCGCCCGCCGCCTCGCGGATCCAGCCGAGCTGGCGTTCGACCGCTGGCGCGAGGCGCGGCGCCGGGTCGCGCGAAAGGACGCCGGTCGCCGTGGAAGTCGTCAGGATGCCGATGATGTCCGCCTCCCGCGCCGCGATCGAGAGCATCCGCTTGCCGCCCGCGCCGACGAGGATCGGCGGGTGGGGCCGCTGCACTGGCTTGGGGAAACTATCGAAGTCGGTCACCTGATAGTGCGCGCCGGAGAAGGTGAGCGGCGCGTCCGCGAACAGCCCCTTGAGCACGGTCAGCGATTCCGCGAAGCGATCCACGCGCGCGCCGGGCGGATCGAAAGGAATACCGGCCTGATCGTATTCGGCCTTGAGGAACCCCGTGCCGATCCCCAACTCGAAGCGTCCGCCGGAAAGGAGATCGAGCGTTGCCGCCTCCTTCGCGAGCATGACGGGCGGACGATAATCGTTCGCGATAACGAGCGTACCGATGCGCAGCGTCTCCGTCACCGCCGCGACCGTCGCGAGCGCGGCGAAGGGCGCGAGTTGATGCCCGAACGGTGGCGCGACGAAGTGATCGCGGATCAGAAAGGTCGCGTAGCCCATTTGCTCCGCCGCGCGGGCCGTGCCGATCAGCCCCTCCCGCGTGCCGATGTGCTCGCCCAATACCCCGAAACGGAACGGTCGTTGGTGCGTCAAGATCGTGCTCCTCTTATGAATGGGCGCGTGGGTTTTTAGCCTTCGACAGACTTCCACGTCTCCTCCTACCATACAGGGGCATGTGGGCATGATCTATCCGATTCTTGCGGGTGAAGTCTCGT
>JALYXG010000546.1 GCA_030947205.1 Chloroflexota bacterium | reverse complement strand
TGTGCGCGCGGCTGGCAAGCAAACTGACCGCGCACACGTTGTGTATGTACATCAACCGGCTGATGGGGAAAGCGGATGCCTTGCAGATCAAAGCACTCGTCTTCCCCTACTAGCACAACACCCTATTGGTATTAAAATGAAGAAACGCAGGCTGGAAAGCCTGCGTTACCACTCAGTCCTCAGCACTCAGCCCTTAGTCCCCGGTATAGGAGACAAAGGCGTCGGCGGGGCGGTCGGGGGCTTCTTTGGCCCAGGCGGGGATGTCTTGCGGGCCGATGCTATCCGGGGCGATGCGCATCCGCAATGCGGCGCGTTCCAAATCGCGACGGTTGTCGTAGCCGAGGGCATTGAGAATCGGGTTCTGTACGTCGCGGATATGCTCACGTGGGCCGTAGATGCCGGCTTTCGCGACAACATCCTCGAACTCATTCCAGTTCCACAGGAAGTTGGCCGCCGGCATCGCGAACGACTTCAGCACATGCGCGATGTCGTCGAGCGTTTCGGCGGTGTCGTAGGTCAGGTAGAGTTGCACGCCCTTGTAGAAGAACCCGTGATGCGCGATCTCGTCCACGGCGATGATGCGCAGGGCGGTGGCGAGCGCCTTGTCGCCCTCCTTGTCGGCGCGAGCGGCGAGGTTGTGGTAGTTGAGGTAGGTCGCGCGTTCCTGGATCATCTGGTAGATAATCATGCGGCGCGGCGTGTCGTACGGGAGCGTCCACTGCTTCTCGGAAAGGAAGTCCACGTACTCGTCCATCCGCGCCTGCGTGCGCTTCTTGGATGTCACGAGCCACGTTTCCCACGCCATCGCGTGCTTCGATTCCTCGTAGCCCCAGTTTGCCTGGAACCACGCCCGCCCGCGCGAGCGGCGGACCATCGCCATCGCCTCGGTGACAAAATCGGGGAGGTAGGACTCGACCGCGAAGAATCCTTCGACCATGATCGCGACATCTTCCGGTATATCCGGATTGCAGAGGTGCCACGGGATGTCTTTATGCAGCTTCCACCGCCGCGTATCCTCAGCCTTGCGGAAGTACGTCAGGTAGTTCGCATACATGCCGTCTTCGATCAGTTTATGGCGACCCGCAAGCGTCAACAATGACACGGGCGATTGTACGGACATCGTTCCTCCTGAAGGATTACGCGCGGATGGTTCTCTCCGACCATCACACCGGCCTCATATACGCGCCGCAGACCCGTACGGTTGCAGAATTGGATAAGAACATTACTGTCTCATATTTCGACCGTGCATACAGCGGGTCCGTTTCGGCAGAGCGTCTGCTTGACAGAGAGGCGTAATCGTGCGAACATATGAGCAATCGTTCATATGTGCGAGCGGAGGCTATCGTGCGATCCATCTCAACGCTCCCCGAACTCGATACCTGCGCAATTGACCACATCCACCCGGAAGGCGTATGGCGGGCGCGGGTGGCTTTGCCGGATGCGAACGCCGCGAGCGATCTCGCCGCGTTGTTTGGCGCGCTGGGCGATCCGACGCGTGTGCGGCTGCTGGCGGCGCTGGCTACCGGGGCGCTCTGCGTCTGCGATCTCGCGGCGGCGCTCGGCATGACGCAGTCAGCCGTTTCGCACCAACTGCGGTTGCTGCGTGCGCTCGGGTTGGTGCGGGCGCGGCGGGAAGGCAAACTCGTTTGGTACGCGCTCGACGACGACCATGTGCGTGCGCTACTCGCTATCGGCGCGGAGCACATCGGCCACCGCACACCGGCGCGCAAGGAAAACGAGACGGAGCAAAGCGCATGACGGCGGTGGAAACGACGCAGACAACCTGCCAACTGCGCGTCACCGGGATGGATTGCGGCGACTGCGCGAAGACCGTCGAGCAATCGCTGCGCACCCTGCCCGGCGTGGCGGAAACAACCGTCAATTTCGTGCGCGGCACGGCGGATGTGACGTATGACCCGGCGCGTGTGGATCAGGCAACGTTCACGCGCCGCATTGCCGCGCTCGGCTACGGCGTGGAGGCGCAACCTGCCACATTGCCCGACGATGAAACGACGTGGACCTTTGCGGTGAGTGGGATGGACTGCGGTGATTGCGCGAAGACGGTGCAGGCCGGTGTTGCGCGATTACCCGGCATTCGGGAGGCGCGGGTTAACTTCGCGGTCGGCACGCTCGTTGTTGCCGCCGCACCGATGGAAACGACGCCGGAGACGGTCATCCGTGCGGTAGCGGAGGCGGGATACGGCGCGATGCTGCGGGGCGCGCCCGCCGCACCGGCAACGCGGTCGGTGTGGTGGCGGCAGCGGCGGGTGCGCGAATTGGGCGTGGCCGCCCTGCTCTGGCTGGTCGGCTTCGCCATCGAGCGCGCCGGGGCGCCGCGCGTCGCGAGCGCCGTACCGTTCATCGCCGGGATGCTGCTCTCCGGCTATCCGATTGCGCGGGCGGGCTGGTTCGCGCTACGGGTGCGGCGGGCGGATATGAATCTGCTGATGACCGTCGCGGCGGTCGGCGCGGTTGCCATCGGGCAATGGGATGAAGGGGCGTCGGTGCTGATCCTTTTCGGGGTCGGCACACTCCTGCAAGCGATGACCGTCGAGCGGACGCGACGGGAGATCGCCGGGTTGCTCGCCATCGCGCCCGCCGAGGCGAATCTGCTGCACGACGACCACGAGCATCGCGTGCCGGTTGCTCAGGTAAATGTCGGCGACCGCGTGCGCGTCCGACCGGGCGAGCGGCTGCCGGTGGACGGCGTCGTCGTTGCCGGGCAGTCGGCGGTGGATCAAGCGCCGATCACCGGCGAATCCGTACCCGTCGAGGTGCAGCCCGGCATTGCGGTCTTCGCGGGCAGCGTCAACGGCGAGGGGACAATCGAGGTGCGTGCGACGAAGCCCGCGCATGATACGACGCTCGCACGCATCGTCGCGCTCGTCGAGGAGGCGCAGGCATCCAAAGCGCCCGCGCAGGCATTCGTGGACCGCTTCGCCGCCGTCTACACGCCGCTCGTCATTCTCGGCGCGCTCGTGATCGCCGTCGTGCCGCCGCTGATCGGCGGGGGCTGGGGCGGCTGGATCTACAAGGCGCTCGTCCTGCTCGTGATCGCCTGCCCGTGCGCGCTCGTCATCTCGACGCCCGTCGCGCTCGTCGCGGCCATCGGCGCGGCATCGCGGCGGGGGGTGCTCTTCAAGGGTGGGCTGGCGCTCGAATCGCTCGCGGCGGTGCGTGCGGTCGCTTTCGACAAGACCGGCACGCTCACCGCCGGTCGCCCGACCGTCGTCGCCGTCCATACTTGCGACAGCGAAACAGAGGCGGAGGTACTGCGCGTCGCTGCCGCGCTGGAGCGGCAGAGCGAGCATCCGCTGGCGCGCGCCATTGTCGCGTACAGTCGGGGCCGGGAACACAATGCAGCCGCTGTCGTCGTGGATTACCGCGCGGCGCCGGGGCGCGGTGGTACTGGCGTCGTGGACGGTGTAGCGGCGAGTGTCGGCAGCGTGCGCTGGTTCACCGAGCGTGATCTGTGGGACACGGCGGGCCACGAAGAATATCTGAGCGAGGGGAATGGGATCGTTTGCGTCGAGCGGGCGGGCCGGATGATCGGCCTGCTGACGCTCCGCGATGCGGTGCGACCGGAAAGTGCGCGGGCGGTGGCCGATCTGCGGTCGCTCGTCGGTCGGGTCGTGATGCTGACGGGTGACAACGCGCGCACCGCCGGAACGATTGCCGCCGCGACGGGCGTCACCGATGTGCGGGCCGACCTGCTGCCCGCCGACAAAGCCGAGGCGGTGCGCACGCTGGAGGCGGATGGGCCGGTCGCGATGGTCGGGGATGGCATCAACGACGCCCCCGCCCTCGCGACCGCTTCCGTCGGCGTGGCGATGGGCGCGGCGGGGACGGATGTGGCGATCGAGGCGGCGGATGTCGCGCTGATGGGCGACGATCTCGGCCGCTTGCCGTACGCGATCCGCCTCGCGCGCCGGACGCTCGGCATCATCCGGCAGAACATCGCCGCGTCGCTGGTCGTCAAAGCGGTCTTCCTCGCCCTCACCTTCGCGGGCGTCACGAACCTCTGGC
>JALYXG010000099.1 GCA_030947205.1 Chloroflexota bacterium | reverse complement strand
GAGAGCGGGTGCCCTCTGGGCAGTGGGGGTGAGGTTCATCCCGCCTAGTTCGTTGCGTCCCCGACCAGGGCGTCGCGCAACTGATCCTCGTGGGCGCGACGGGTGAGGGCGATAATCCGGTCGCCCGCCGCGAACCGCGTTTCTCCGCGCGGCATGACGAGATTGTTGTCCCGCACGACCGCCGCGACGATCGTGTCCGGCGGGAAGCGAACGGCCCGGATTTCCTGTCCGACGACGTGCGCATCGCGGTCAATGTCCACCTCGACAATCGCGAGGTCGGCGTGGCGGAGCGTGCTGAGGTGGATCAAGGGCCGGTTCGGGATTTCTTCCTCGATCCGATTGAGGATGATATTCGTCTGGCTGACGGTGGAGACGACACCGAGGCGGCGGAAAATCTCTTCATTCTTCGGGTTGTTGACCCGCGCGATCACTTTCGGCACCTTGAAGAGTTGCTGCCCAAGTTGGGCGACGACGAGATTATCCTCATCGTCGCCCGTCGTCGCGATGAGCACATCCGCCCGCGCGACTCCCGCCTTTTCGAGCGTCGCGACCTCGCAGCCGTCGCCTTGCAACAACACGGCGCCGAACCGCTCGCTCCACGTCCGCACTTTCGCGGCATCCTTCTCGATCAGCAGCACCTCGTATCCTTCGGTAACCAGAGTTTTCGTCAGGTAATAGCCAACTTTGCCGCCGCCGACGACCACGATATACACGCGCGTGCTCCCTTATGATCCGCTCGACGCGCCCGATGCGTTCGGACGTTGCGTGACCTGCTCGCGAAACAGTTGCGCGACGGTCGCCGTTGGACAAATCGTTTTCAGTCCCATTTTCGCATACACCTCCGCCCGCTCGACATCATACACGCGCGCCATCACCTCCGGCACGCGGAAGACGGTCTGGGCGATCTGTGCCGCCATGATATTCAGATTGTCACGGTCGGTGACGGCGATAAAGGTCTGCGCGCCCTCGATGCCTGCACGGCGCAGCACGTCTTCATCAATGCCGGTGCCAAGGATCGTACGCCCGCGAAACGACTCCGGCAGTCGCCGAAATGCGAAACTGTCGGTGTCAATCACCGTGACGTGATACCCGTCGCCATCCATCGTGATCGCGAGCCGTGAGCCGACACGCCCGCAGCCGAGGATGACGACATCCGTCGCGCGGTTTGCGCTCTGCCGTGCGTTTTGCATGGTCGCTGTCCGTTCCCTTTCGTCGCGCGTCGCGCGGCATTACCGTCAACGTGCGCTCGGTGGAGCGGCCAACGGCACGCGACAGACCCACACTTCGCACATTGCGTGCATGAATACGTACGGCACCGTCGAGCCGAAGGTTGGTTCGCCGTACCGCTCCCGCACCTGCGCGCCAAGAACGATTAAGTCCGCGCCGCGCTGCACGGCTTCGTCCACGATGGCCGCCCCGACCGAGCGTGCCTGGAGCACATCATACGTCGCGCGCAGGCCACGGTCGCGGGCGGTGCGCTCGGCAGCAATCAGCACCCGCTCGCCACGCTCCAGTTCCTCCGGCAAGTCCGCGTCCACGGGCAGTTCCAGGCCGACTTCAACGACATACACCACCGCCACCTGGGTGCGGTCCCGCTTGCTGATCGTCGCGGCGAGATCGAGGATGATCGGATCAACCGCACCGCCGTTGATGGCGACGACCAACTGACGATGGAGGCGGATCTGAGACTGATGTGGCACGCGTGAGATCCCCTTCATGCTCTACCGGATCATCAAACCCATGCGAGAGTATAGTCCCGCGTCTATTGGGCCGCAAACTTACTGGCCGAGCGCGAGGCGCGCGGCGAGACGATCCGGCAGGCCGGCGCTTCGCATCTTTTCCTGCACGGCCGCAATGTCGTAGGCAACACGCTTCCACTCGACGGTGTACGCGTCATCGTCGTACCAGAGATAGGCGGCGTTGGGGTCGCGGTCGCGCGGCTGGCCGACACTGCCGGGGTTGAGAATGAACCGCCCATCCGCCACGGGGTACGGCTCATGATTGACTATCGGGATGCGCACGATCATGCCGTCCACCTCGGCGTAGCACGCCGCGACATGGGTGTGGCCGACAAAGCAGCACGCGCCCGAAAATGCACCGAAGGCATCGCGCGCATCCACGACCGACAGAATGTATGTCCAGATCGGATCGGTCGGGCTGGCGTGGGCGAGAGTCACGCCGTCCGCCTCGACAAGCGACGGCAGTGACTGGAGATAGGTGACCTGTTCGTCCGTCAGTTGATCGCGCGTCCACTCCGCCGCGAGCGCGGCATTCGGGTTGAAGTCGCGGACGACCGACGGATCGAAAGCCGCATAGTCGTGGTTGCCCGACAGCACAATGTCACAGTGGGCACGCACCCACGCGACGCACGCGCCGGGTTCCGGCCCGTAGCCGACGATATCGCCGAGGCACCAGATACGTTCGGCATTTCCCGCATCGGCGACCACGGCATCGAGTGCGTCCTTGTTGCCGTGGATGTCGGAAAGGATCAGCGTTCGGGTCATGGCGATAGTGTCGCACGCGCAGCACCGGACGGACAAGCGCACGGATGGCGTGTGCTATACTTTCGTCCGCAATGCGACGGGCAGTGTACGGCGGGTGAGAAGCGAGGAGTTTGAAAACCGGATGGGCTTACTGCGGAGCGTCGTAGACACGGTGATCGGCAACATGACCCCTGAGGAACGCGTGGAAGCGATCCGCGAGGTCGCCGCTCAGGCGATTAACCTCATGACGCCGGATGAACGGAAGGACCTCGCCAACACCATCTTCGCGGAACTGACCCGCTCGATGACGACCGACGAACGCCGGGACATCGCCGCGCGCCTCGATGCCGAGACTGCCCCCGCAGGAGAGAATTAACATGATGAACAACCCGAAACTGCTTGATGTCGTCACGCACGAACCAGCGGATGGCGATGACACCGACATCGCCGGACAAGCATCCACGAGCCACCGAGGCGTCGGTATCTGGGGCGTGCTGCTCGCGCTCGTGATTCTCTTTGGCTACCTCACGGCAGCGCGACGCAAATCACTCGGCACGTTCGCCGAACAGATCGCCGATATCGTGCGCGATTTTCGCGGCTACGACCCCGAGTTTTAGCCGGAGTCGGGGAACTTCAACCCCACTGCCCAGAGGGTGCCAGCTCTCTGTTGCTTGTCAGCAATAGACAGGAGAGCAAAACCCTCGTTCGTAGGGGCGATGCTTGAATCGCCCTCCCCGGTCTGTCGCCGAACGCAAACCGCCTGCATTCATCGCGGCGCAGGGGAGGATGATTCAAGCATCGCCCGTACGCGGATGACCCTCAGTCCGCTGCGCGTGCGCCGAACTTGGCGAGACCGCGCCGGTCGCAGCCATTGGCGAGGCCGCACGCACCGCAGCATTGCTTGACTTTCCGCCCCGTGCCGAGCGGGCAGGCGGCGTTCCGACCAACTTTGCCGCCGCCGTTGCCACTCGCCTTCGCCCGCTTCGCCGGCCCGCCGCCCGTCTCCTCTTCGCGGTTCGTCGTCGCGTTCGCGAAGACGCCGGTATCGGGCGCCTGCTGGACAAGTGTGACGTTGAAGATCGTATGCGCGATATCGTGCAGAATGTTCCGCTGAAGTTGCTGGAACATGCGGAAGCCTTCGGTCTTGAAGGAGACGAGCGGATCGCGCTGGCCGTATGCCTGAAGGCCGATCCCAATCCGCAAATCCTCGATCGCTGTCAGGTACTCGACCCAGAGCGTGTCAATGATCCGCAGCATGACGAGCCGTTCCAGTTGCCGCATATTATCTTCGCCGAGTTCGGCCTCCTTCGCCGCGTACGCCTCCTCCATCATCGCGACGAGGTCTTCTTTCAGGCCATCGAGGTCGCGCGTGTCGGGGTCGTAGTCGGCGGGGGGCGGGAAGATGCCGGAAAGCGCCTTGAGCAACCCTTCTTCATCGAAATCCTGCTCATTGCCGCCGCTGTGCGCGTCCACCGCGTATTCGATTTCGCTTTGCAGCGCGTCGAGGACGGCGTCGTTCATGTTCTCGCCACGGACGATCTTCGCGCGATCTTCGTAGATTTTCTCGCGCTGCTTGTTGACGACATCGTCGTACTCGACGACGTGCTTGCGCAGGTCGAAGTTGTACCCCTCGACCTTGGTTTGCGCGCTCTCGATCGAGCGGGAAATCAGGCCGGACTCAATCGGCGTGTCGTCATCCACCCCAAGTTTGTCCATCATGCCCGCGATCCGCTCCGAACCGAATCGCCGCATCAGGTCGTCTTCCAATGAGACGTAGAAACGGGACGAACCGAGGTCGCCCTGACGCCCAGCGCGACCACGCAACTGGTTGTCAATCCGCCGCGCCTCGTGCCGCTCCGTGCCGATAATGTGCAGGCCACCAAGCTCGCGCACGCCATCGCCGAGTTTGATGTCCGTGCCGCGCCCAGCCATATTCGTCGAGATCGTCACCGCGTTTTTCGCACCCGCATTGACGATGATCTCCGCCTCGCGCTCGTGATATTTGGCATTCAGGACGTTGTGTTCAATCCCACGGCGTGTGAGCAGGTCGCTCAGATGCTCACTCTTCTCGACCGACACCGTACCGACGAGGACGGGTTGCCCCTTCTCCTGCCGCTCCCTGATCTCGTCCGCCACCGCCTTGAACTTCGCTTCCTCGCTCTTGAAAACGTAGTCGGCCATGTCGTCGCGGATCATCTGCTTGTTGGTCGGGATCGTGACAACTTCGAGCTTGTAGATTTTGTAGAACTCTTCCGCCTCGGTCGCCGCCGTGCCGGTCATGCCCGCCAGTTTCTCGTACATGCGGAAGTAATTCTGGAAAGTGATCGTGGCGAGCGTGCGGTTCTCCCGCTTGACGTGGACGCCCTCCTTCGCCTCGATTGCCTGGTGCAGCCCTTCGCTGTACCGTCGGCCATCCATCAGGCGACCCGTGAACTCGTCCACGATGATCACTTCACCATCGCGGACGATGTAGTCTTTATCACGCTGGTAGACCGCCTGCGCCTTGAGGGCATTTTCCATGTAGTGTGTCAGGTCGGCGTACCGCTCGTCGTAGATACTCGAACCGTCGGGGATGTCCGCCTGCGCCTCGACGCGATCAATCCCCTCGTCGGTCAAACTGGCGGAGCGCGTCTTCTCGTCAATCGTATAGTCGCGCTCTCGCTTCAGCGTCCGCGCAATGCGCGCGAACTGGTCGTAGTGATCCGTCGCCTCCTGCGCGTCGCCGGAGATAATCAGCGGCGTGCGCGCCTCATCAATCAGGATATTGTCCACCTCGTCCACGATCGCGTAGACGAGCGGGCGTTGCGCCATCTCTTCGGGCCGGAAGACCATGTTGTCGCGCAAGTAATCGAAGCCGAACTCGTTGTTCGTGCCATAGGTAATGTCCGCCGCGTACGCCTCCGGTCGCGGCACAGGGCGCAACTGGTTGTAGCTCTCGTCCTCCGCCTCGAAGGCCGGATCGTACAGGAACGAGCTTTCGTGCTGAATAACGCCGACGGATAGGCCGAGGAAATGATAGATCGCGCCCATCCAGCGCGCATCGCGCTTGGCAAGGTAGTCGTTCACGGTGACGAGATGGCACCCTTCGCCCGTCAGCGCGTTGAGGTAGAGCGGCAGCGTGGCGACGAGCGTCTTGCCTTCGCCGGTCTTCATCTCGGCGATCTTGCCCTCATGGAGGACCATCCCACCGATCAACTGCATGTCGAAGTGCCGCATATCGTTAACCCGCCGGGAGGCTTCGCGCACCGCCGCGAATCCTTCGGGCAGGATGTCGTCGAGCATCTCACCTTCTTCGAGCCGGGCGGTCAGTGCATCGGTAACGGCTCGCAGTTCGTCGTCGCTCTTCGCCTGCATCGCCGGTTCGAGTTCGTTGATGCGCGCGACGCGCGGCATATAGGCGCGGATCACCTTCTCGTTGTTGTCGAATATCTTGCCAAGAAACTTAAACATCGGTCTTCGCCTCGCTGGTCACTATGGTGCAAAATCATGAACATGGCGACAAACGTGCAGAACACGCTTCGCATGATGTAGTGTAACAAAATTATGCCGTCCGTACCACCGGGGGTTAGGTTCCCCGACCACGCACACGATACTCCGTTGTGCTACACTAGCCGATAAAGAGAGACGAAAACGGGCGGGTGCAACAGGGCACGCCCGTACCAAAGCGCAAGTGCAGAAAGAGGCGTTACGGTTATGGCATCCATCGGTCAACCTCTCAGCCGTCGGTCGTTCCTCAGTGCGCTGGCGGGCACAGCGGGCGCGGCGATCCTCGCGGCCTGCGGCGGCAATAGCGCCGCGACACCGGCCTCCACGACCGCCGCCACTAAGTCGGGCGCGGCGAGTACGCCCGCGACGGCTGCGGCAACCAACGGCACGGCCGCACCCGCCGCGACGACCGCATCGGCAGCCTCTGTAGCCTCCGTCACCACGGGCGCAACAACCGCCGCCGGGAGTGCGGTGGCACCCAGTGGGCCGGTCGCGGGGACGGTTCGCTTCGGTGCGGCGGTCTCGCTCACCGGCGCGAATGCCAATGAGGGCAAGTTGACGCAGGACGGCTACAACTTCTGGAAGAAGACCGTCAACGACGCGGGCGGCATGATGGTCGGCGCGCAGCGGTACATGGTGGACATCAAGTTCTACGACGATGAGTCCAGCCCCGACACGAGCGCCAAACTGACCGAGAAACTGATCACCGACGATAAAGTCAATTTCGTCCTCGGCCCGTACGGCACGAGCCAGACGCTCTCTGCCAGCGCGATCACCGAGAAGTACAAGATGCCGATGGTCGAGGCGAACGGCGCGGCGGAGGCGATCTTCAACCGCAACTTCAAGTACGTCTTCTCCCCGATGACGCCCGCCAAGTTCTATCTCCGGGGCATCGTTGATGCCTGCCTCGACAAGGACCCGACGATCAAGACGATCGCACTCCTCGCGGACAACGACACCTTCTCGGTCGAGGTCGCGGAAGGCACGCAGTCGTATGCGAAGGAGAAGGGGCTGAACGTCGTCTACTACGAGAAAGTTCCGGCGGACACGAAAGATGTTTCGGCGCAGTTGACGCAGATCAAGCCGAAGAACCCCGACCTCTTTATCTCCTCCGGCCACTACGCCTCGGCAGCGCTCGTGATGAAGCAGTCGAAGGAATTGAAGTTCAACCCCAAGGCATTCGGCTTCAGCGTCGGCCCGGCGCTGCCCCAATTCACCGATTCACTCAAAACCGACGCCGAATACGTCTTCGGCGGGACGCAGTGGACGCCGTCGCTCAAGTACAAGGACGAGCAGTTCGGCACGGCGGCGGACTACGCGACGAAGTTCAAGGCCTTCGCGGGCTACGACCCCGCGTACCAGAATGCGGAGTCCACTTGCGCGGGCCAGTGCTTCCAGCAGGCGATCGCGAAGGCGGGCAGCCTAGACACCGAGAAGGTGCGGGACGCCCTCGCCTCGCTCCAATTCCAGTCCTTCTTCGCCAATGTGAAGTTCGACAGCCGGGGCATCAACGTGGACAAGCCGATGGCGGCGGAGCAGATTCAGGGCGGCAAGAAAGTCACGGTCTGGCCGAAGGAAGCGGCGAGTGGCGACATCAAGTACCCGACGCCCGCATGGGACAAGCGGTAGCCTCACCCCCCGGCCCCTCTCCATTGCTTGTCAGCAATAGCGAGGGGTGAGGGACGGGAACTACTTCCTTGCTCTTGCTACTTCGCTTATTGCTCCCCTCTCCATCGCAATGGAGAGGGGCTGGGGGTGAGGTTCTTTGGATTTCCTTCTCCACCCGTCCTTCTGGCCGCAGCAGATCGTCAATGGCATCCTGATTGGCGGCGTCTATGTGCTGGTCGCGCTCGGCTTCTCGATCGTTTGGGGCATCCTCAATATCGTCAATCTCGCGCACGGCGTCTTCATTATGCTCGGCGCATTCATCACCTTCTTTATCTGGGACGCGA